>JAUZOX010000360.1 GCA_030706265.1 Bacteroidota bacterium
CCTTCACCGATAAACCGTTCGGCTACCGGATCAAATTCAAGCTGACGTCCCAGACGGTAGGAAATGTTACCCAGGTGGGCAAGTGAAGATGACAGGTGACCGGTTTGAACTGGCGCATTCTGAATCGACATGTCACGGGCACGGATTGCATCAAACCAGTTCTGGAAATGCAGTGTTAATTCGCCTTTCTCTGATCTGGCTGGTCCCTTTTCCCGTTTCTCGCCCAGATAGGTTTCATAGGTGTCGTAGCCTTTGATGACCATATAGCCTTTGTCGCCATAGAAAATATTGCCAACCCCGGCGCCATCCTCCAAATTGGTACACCAGTTTCTTACTTCAAACTGAATGATTTTTCTTTCCTTTGGAAAATGATAAATGGATGTCTGAATTTCGGGAACTTCCTTGCAGTCGTCGAACAGGAATTTGCCCCCCATCGAGGTAATCCGCTCGGGTAAGCCTTTTACGCCCAAACCCCACATACAAAGATCGGTTTCGTGAATACCCTGGTTACCTACATCACCATTGCCATAATTCCAATGCCAGTGCCAGTTGTAGTGAACCAGATTCCGGGTAAACGGTCTCATCGGTGCGGGTCCGCACCATAAGTCATAATTCAACCCGGCGGGTATCGGGGAAATTCCCTTATCCCCAATATCCGGGCGCCAACGGTAAACCAACCCTCTGGACATATAGACACGACCAATCAAACCATCCTGCAACTGCTTTACAGCTTCACGGATTGCCACCGAGCTGCGCAACTGTACCCCATGCTGAACTATCCGGTTGTATTTATAAGCAGCCTCAATCATTTTTTTACCTTCATAGATGTTGTGTGTTGCAGGTTTTTCGACATACACGTCTTTTCCGGCTTGACACGCCCAAATGGTTAACAGGGCATGCCAATGATTGGGGGTGGCCAATGTAACGGCATCTATCGTTTTGTCCTCAAAAACTTTTCTGAAATCCTGTTCAATTCTGACTTTCTTACCATATTTCTGTTCAAAATCACTAGCTGTTTTCTGAAGAACGACCATATCCGGGTCACATAAAACAGCAACCTCTACATTTGCCTTTTCTGCAAGACCCATGATTTCTTCAATATGGGTTTTACCCCTGCCGTTAACACCTAATACGGCAATTCTCAGATGACCAGAAGGTGATTTTTCGCCGGTTACTTTAACGACCGGTTTATTATCGGTTTCGGCTTTCAATCCCAATGGTGCTACCGATGCCACGGCTGCGAGGGATACCGCGTTTTTTAAAAAATTTCGTCTTGATGTATTATTGTTATTATCCATTTTTAGTAAAATATTTTGGTTGATTTTTCTGATCGGTTAATATTTCAGGTCTAATGGGTCAGTTTATTTAAACTGCTTAGCCATCGCATTGATCTCAGCATCGGTGAGATCACCACCAACAATCACTTTGTGTCTTAGTACAATGCTCTCGCCGGGTTTCATATTCACTTTTACCTTGGTCGCATTCTTATCAAAGAAGGTACCGCCAAAATTATTGGTAGCGAAAAGGCCATAACCCCGTGCATGAGACCATGCCGGATAATTGGGATTTTTAGGGTTGTCCAGAATCACGATCGTGATAACTTCACCGTCCTTATTGGCCCGAAGCGCGACCCAGGGAGTCCGTTTTCCCCAGACATCGCCTCCTTTTACACCTTCGGCATTCCGGTATACGCCATTGACTCCTTCGTTGTTTAACACCGGCACTTTTGTTTCATTTCCGTTTGCATCCAGAAAAGTTTCCGCTTTTTGTACCGGTTCCTCAAAAGCCCTGTCAACCCTCAGGCCAATCAATCCTTCCTTATTTTCATTAATGGTTACGTCTTGTGCCGCTGTCAGTCTTGTTATCCTCTCTATAGTACGAAGGTTACCTTCCCCTGCAAACAGATAGGTCGCCTGCTCGTGAAAGATGACCTTATTGTTTATGTCGACCCAGTCAGCATCAGCAACCAGCTCACCTTTTGCAGGATTCATTGAGACTATCTTTTTGAATTTCACCGTACCATATTTGGGCTTATCGGCAGGTTTAATGGCAAAGGAGTTATTCCAGAAATCGAGTCCATTCACATCTCCGAAGTTAAACCACAAACCGACATGATGGGGATGGTCTGTACGCTCAAAAGGCCTTGGATTCAATGGATATCCTCTGGTAATGGTTTTACCCGAAGCGCTCAGAATGGGATAGAGTGACTGCTTCTCCATGTTATCGGGGTATATGTAGGCCGTAAAAAACTTTCCACCTACATAGACCTCCACCTTTTTGTTGTTTGCGTCACTCTTAAATTCGACCTTCTCTTTTGGACTTGCGCCAAGACAAAAGGCCATGGGTAACAATGCTAAAACTGTAAAGTAAATTTTTCTCATGGGTAACGAATTGAATTAATATTTTAGACAAAACATCTTATGTTTACCGCTGCAAGTTAACCAACTATTTAAACATTTAAAACATTTTTATAAACTTATTTTTCAATGATCCCAGATATTATCAAATTAATTCTATTACCATATTCATTTCTACCACGTTTGTAGCTATCAGGGAAATAGCTCCTTAGTCTTGCCCTTATTTCTAAAACGATGCAAGTTTAAACTCAATAGACTTTTAAATGGGGCCAAAACGAAACCCTTATTTTAACGACCTTCTAAGGCGGTTATTTATGGGGCTTATTTTAATTATAAACTTACTTTGTAAAAAGAAAATTCATTCAAGATAATGACCAGCCCCAAATGGCTTCAAAAGCCAAATAATATTTAGCTTTCGACTTCTATGACTGCGCTTTTTAATGAATAAGCTTCGGCAGAAAATCTTACGGCAGACCTGATTCTAACAATAGAGACCGTAGTCCTTCATTCCCTGAATTCAATTTTAAGCTTCCTCTTTCCTATTTCGGCCACCAGATATCCGGCCAATACACCGTATATGGCACCGCAAAGAATATCCAGCGGATAATGAACCCCCAGATAGATACGGCTGTAACAAATCAACACCGCCCAGAAAATCAAGGTTGGGGCTAACCACTTATACCTGGTGCCCAAAAAAATGATCAAAAAGGTCACCAGCGCGGAAAAATTGGAAGCATGTGATGAGACAAAACCAAATTGTCCGCCCTTATAGCCGTTTACAAAATGCACCATCCCTTCCAACGCGGGTTCATGACTGGGACGCAAGCGCTGAACCGTGTTTTTGAACAACAAAACGGAACCGGTATCGCTTAATAAAATTGTAACAGCAACCAAAAGCAGAATCAACCATCCCTTCTTACCATAATTTCTAAAAATCAGATATATCAAAAAGATATAAAAAGGCAGCCAGCTGAGTTTTCCACTGATAAAATACATGATGGGATCCCAGAAAGGGCTATTCCATCCATTGATAGCCAGGAAAACAGATTGATCGAGACTAAGTAATGCATTCATTGAACTCTTCGTTTAGAATTAATACCCCAGCTTTTTCCCTATCATCTCTCTTATGACGACCTTCCAAACGCTGACCTCGCGGATGGCTGGTGCATTATAAGAAAATTCACGACCGGTATATTTTTGCATAATGATGTTCAGCTTTTCGATCTTGGCTTCAGCCTCTTCTATGAATTCAACCTGTCCATATATCAAGACACTGCGATACCGCATGGCATAACTGCATGCCACATCCTTGTTTTGAAATTTCAACTGATGATCGGTACTGAAAGCGATGCAGACATTGTTGTTTTGTTGAAGGATGTCCATTTTTTTCCCTTTACCGGACGAGTGCAAATAGATGACGCCATCCTGCAAGCCGAAATTCATGGGAACAACGTAAGGCATCTTATTTTGATCGACCATGCTGACGTAACAAGTATCACATTTATCAATTACCTGAAACATCTCCTCTTTATTGTTGATCCAGTTGCTTCTCATGTTGCATTTTTTAGTCC
>JAUZOX010000361.1 GCA_030706265.1 Bacteroidota bacterium
CAAATCAGGTTGGCGACTGGAAACCTTTGTGGTCGCCATCAGCTTCAGCTGGGGATACTTTGCCTTGATGGCATCGAAAAACTGTGCAAAACGACCGTCATAGCTTTTAGATCTGTCGAAAAAGTCTTCATTGCCAATCTCAACATAAGTAAGCGGGAAAGCCTTGGGGTGGCCGTCACGGGCCCTTATAGCTCCCCATTTGGTGTTTGTGCCGCCAATCACATATTCAATTTCTTCAAGAGCTTCATCAATAAATGGTTGCAACGATGGCCCGGGTTCAACATGGATTTGCCTGAGCGAATAGCCTGCATAGACTGCAAGTACGGGTTCCATGTTTAGATCTTCACACCATTCCAGGAATTCGAGCAACCCCATTCCATCGGTTGTACGATATCTCCAGCAGCTTGGATGACCAGGACGGTTTTCGAGGTCTCCAAGCGTTTCTTTCCACTGGAACCTTGAATTGATTGAATCCCCTTCCAGAAAGTTGCCACCGGGAAAGCGGAGGAAATGAGGCTTCATCTCTGCTAAAAGCTGCATGATGTCTGGACGGTTTCCATTGATACGATTATGATAGGTTGGCGGAAAAAGTGAAACAAGGTTGAACCAGAAAGTTCCGGGCTTTGCAACTGAAACCACAAAGCGGTTGTTTACAGAAGACTTTATATCTTTATTGGTAGTGAGTGTTACCGAATATTTCTGCCATTTATTGGTGATTTTTAACACCTGGGCTTTGGCATATATCGTTGAACCATCATTGCTCTCAAGGCTGACCGTTAATGGCCCAGTTGAATTATCGGCTGATTTGGCATAAAAAGAGGCTTTATAAGTAGTCAACGGCTTTACAGGTATTCCCCAGAAGCCATCGTTGGCAATGCCTATACGCTTACCTGCTTTAGTGGATTCTAACTTTAAGCATACCGTTAATGCCTTATTAATAGGTTGACTATTATCCAGTGAAATGGAGGCGATGCCATCCCCATCCTTCACTACAGACCAGTGGTCGGGATTTTTTATGTTGTTTTTAAAGATGCGGTTTTGTATCAATTCGGCATAAAGACCGCCATCATAAGAATAGTTGATTTCTTCCGTCATTAATCCGCCAAACCTGGGGTTAACGGCTGCACCTTTTTTACTTAGATCCAACGAAAGTTTGACCGCCTGCTTTCCAGGTGCTAAAACATTTGTGGAATCCAGGGACTGGGCCCTGGATACATGAACATTGATACAGACCATTATCAAACTGAAAAGAAAAAGTCTGATCGTAAACTTCATTCCAAAACTATTTTTTTTCATAGGTATTTAATTTGGTTAAATGGGTCGTATGAAGCTCGCATGGATGCTCGTTTCATAGATCAAGAATGTTTATTAATATTTATAAAAGTCTCTCTTTTTTAACTTACTCAATGCCGCTTGAAATCTGTGGAAAATTATCTTTTAGCTTTAAAAACAATTTTTTTAAAATAGAAAAAATGTACTGATCGTGATGGAAATTGTTTATAAGTTTTTGATTATAGGTTCTGTTTTGTGAAAAAGATATCAAAAAGGTGTAAATCTTTTCGGGTAAAAATGTTGACGACAAGGGAATGGGCAGGTATATGTGAAAAGCTTCCCGAATGATCGTGATAAACAGGAGTGCGATCATGTATATTACACTCCTGTTTATGAAGCCGTTCAATTACAAACAAACCGATGTTGTTTTCAGTGAACTGTTTTTGCTATTTAGAAGCTGTTCCCAACGGAATGTAGATGAATTCGATCCCTTTTCCATTTTTCGGATCCAGGTTACGCGAATAACGCATGGTATTGTCGTTATCCCAATGTTCAAACACGCCTAAGCTCTTGACCGGTTTGCCATTCTGCATGTATTTTACACCCGACGGACCGTTTTCGGGGTTTGCCATTTCTCTGAGGAAATCGTCTGCATTCTCACGAACCAATATCCTGGATACATTATGATAAGTGGGTTCGGTGTTGTTCTTGCTTTGCGCATAGAAGATATCCAGTCCGACAGACTGTAAGGCAACACCGTCGAATGAAGCCAGAACACAAGATGGCCAGTCCGGATTTTGATAAGGAGTGGCCCTATTATTGAAAGGCGGATTGGGAAAGTGTATTGGATAGCTGTTGAATTTTCTCCCACAATACAAACCATCTAAAAGATAAAGCAAGGTCTTGGCTCCCAGGTTAGGAGAAGCTGCCAAATCGACCAAGGGTGAATATGCATTTTTCTTTCCGAGTTTTTTGGTATTCAATATCGGATGGAACTCTGAAGTACCTTTGATTGAGCCAGCATGGTTCTTTCCGCTCATGGTAACGGCAGTTTGTCCCTCATCACCACCTTCCATGTAATGATAAGGGTAAGAATGCAATTTTAAAAGTGCCAGGTTAATAATATAGGTGGCTTCTTTTATTTGACGCGGCATGAGTTTGGCATCTTTGTAATCACCGGCAGAGTACGAAACTCCTTCCACCCAGTCGGCGGATTCAAGTCCATGTTGTACGCCATAGCCCGGATTTATGGGTTGAGCCTCCGTGGCCGGTTTCTCCTGGAGAAAGCGCACATCCTTAAATTCTTTCCATATCTCAGTAAGCATGGCGGGATAAATAGGACGGCGGGCATCGTAAACAATGATTTTATTCTGTGGAACATGGACATTGTATACCAGCTGCCGAACAAGGGCCAATACCATTTGTGGTGATTCATCGATTTGATTATCCGCTTTTTTCTCGCTACTGTTGTTCAGATTGATCTTAATGGCAATGATTTCGTTGGGTTGGTAACTCCGGTTAGCCATGCCTCGGCACGTTTGGTTATAATACTGAAAAATTTTAACCCACGCATCTTTGTCTTTTTTAGTATTGGTCAGTTTTTGAAGCGTCGCCGAAAGCATTTCACTGACTTTATTGATATCGGTGTTTTTGTCCAACCACCATTGATCTTCATTTTTAGTATAATTTCCGGCCCATTTCGTGGCTTGCGGATTACGGGCCATGACTACTCTTCCTGGAAAAATACCCCGGGCCACACCTATCGGTTGGTTTGAGATACCTGGTTTCCAGTCAAATCCAACTGCTTTAATATAAGTGGTATCCAGTTTTGCGCCATAGGTCTCCTTTAAACCCAATGGCATGATGCTAAACCAACCGGCAAGGACCACCACGGTGACCACGGTGCATATTGCCACGACGGCACGGTGCTTGGCAAAAGCCTTTCCGATTGTCTTAATGGCAAATACGCTGGTTAGTGTACCGGTTAGCCAGATCACAAAAGCACTGGCTATTGGGAATGCGGCACGTTGGCATGGATAGGTCGCTCTGCTTGGTTTGGGAATGACCCTGATTAAAAACCAGATTGTGGCAGCTATTCCAAGAATAATAAATGTCAGCCTGCTCCAAAATGTGACTTTTTCGTGAGAAGACTTCGTAGGAGTTTGATGTGATTGATGATGCATTATGATTTATTTTTAATGAACATAGAATACGGAAGAAACAGGAGCCAGTTTTAAGCTGAAGGTCGTGACAGGTTGACCGTTAATACTGGATTCTACAGCGTCGGATTGTTGACGTTCCCCGGTATGTGGGTTCCAGATCTCCTGGTTATGCGCTCCTCTGATGGTAACTTTAGTATCAATGGCTTTATCTGATGAATTGGCAAAGAAATAGATGTCTTTACCGTCTTTAACCTTATGCAAATAGGTGAGTGCTCCGTCATATTCGGTGCCCATCTTTATGGGCCAATTGGGAGCCATTTGAATGTCAATATCTTTTACGGGTAATGCTTCCTTTATTACCGCATCCATTATTTTAAGTTCGGGATTAGGCAGGAAATATCCCCGACCACCAGCCTTGTTTTTATTCATGAAATAACTGGTGAAATCATCTACGACGATCGATATCTCAGCCGTCATCGGATTGTTGTC
>JAUZOX010000362.1 GCA_030706265.1 Bacteroidota bacterium
GGGGCTGGGCAAGAGTATCAATGGGGAGGTGCTTTTCAAGGATGCCGACGTCATGGTCAATAAGGACGATAAAATTGTCTTTTTATCCCGCGATCCCCGTGCTATGACGGCCCTGTTTGAAATTCTGGCGGGCCATGATACCGATTACACCGGATCATTCGATTGGGGAGTTACTATTACTCCTGCTTATCTGCCACTCGATAATTCCGGTTTTTTTGATTGTGATCTATCGCTCATTGACTGGCTTGCCCAGTTTTCGTCAGATACATTGGAGAGCTTTTTGCGTGGATTCCTTGGTAAGATGTTATTTGCAGGTGAAGAGGTTTATAAGAAAACCAGGGTGCTTTCGGGCGGTGAGAAAATGCGTTGTATGATTGCACGAATGATGCTGAAAAATGCAAATGCGATGATATTGGATTCTCCGACTAATCATCTGGATTTGGAATCCATACAAGCTTTCAATAATACCCTCACCAACTTCAAGGGGGTTATATTGATGTCGTCACACGACCACGCATTCATTGAAACCGTTTGTAACAGGGTCATAGAGTTGACGCCATCGGGAATTATCGATAAGCAGATGGACTATGATGAATATATCAGCAGTGAAAAACTGATGGAGCAAAGAGACAAAATGTATCAATAAATTGCGTAAGTTTGTTCATGTTGTAACTCACATCAACCATGAGAAACTTTGAAACAATCGACGACGTAATTTATTTTGCAATTGAGTCTGAAATTCAATCGATAGAATTTTATAACCGTTTGGCCGAGGCTGCTCCTGAAGGTGAGACAAAGTTGCTCTTTTCCAAATTGATGGAAGAAGAGAAGAGTCATATCGTTCGACTGCAGTATCTTTTAGATCATCAGTCTGAACTTGGATTTCCTTCTTTAAGTCATCATTTTTCAGAAGAGAAGTATTTGCCGCACGTCATACCTTCACCGCAACTGAGCGTAACCGAGGGACTGAAAGTGGCTATACAAAAAGAAAAGGCAGCATACAGTCTGTATAAGGATCTTGCTGCCGAAACGAAAAAACATGATTTCAATAAATTTTTCCTATTGCTGGCATCAGAAGAAGAATCACATTGCCAGCGGTTCGAAAATGAATATGATGCATTGACAACCCAAAAATAATATTGGAAGTCGTTCAATTAATGCCATACTTTTAATAGTATTGAATCCCTAAGAAGCCGTATTTTTGCAACATGGAAGAGATTCAGGATTTATCTGAAAATAAAAACGAAAATATTGAAAAGTCCCATGCTGATGGGCATAAAATCATGCACCTTACGGGGATGTATGAAAATTGGTTTCTGGACTATGCGTCGTATGTAATATTGGAACGTGCGGTACCGGAGGCGCTGGATGGCTTAAAGCCTGTTCAGCGCCGTATTTTGCATTCCATGCGGGATCTGGATGATGGCCGGTATAACAAGGTTGCCAATATCATTGGTCACACCATGAAGTATCATCCTCATGGTGATGCTTCTATCGGAGATGCCCTTGTACAGTTGGGCCAGAAGGATTTATTGATCGATTGTCAGGGAAACTGGGGAAATATCTATACCGGCGATAGTGCTGCCGCACCACGATATATTGAAGCCAGGTTATCCAAATTTGCTCTTGATGTGGTCTTTAATCCCAAGACCACTGTTTGGAAAGCATCGTATGATGGCAGGAGTAAAGAGCCGGTCATGCTTCCGGTCAAATTTCCCTTGTTGCTTGCACAGGGCGTGGAAGGAATCGCGGTGGGATTGGCTTCAAAGATACTGCCGCATAATTTTATAGAGCTCATTGATGCATCCGTCAACATATTAAAGGGCGAGCCTTTTGAGCTTCTTCCCGATTTTACTACCGGAGGGTTGGTCGATTGTTCACGTTACAATGATGGTTTAAGAGGGGGCAAGGTCAGAGTCAGGGCTAAGATAGCTCAATTTGATAAAAAGACATTGGTTATCACGGAAATTCCATTTGGAACTAATACAACCAGTCTGATCGATACGATCATCAGTGCTAACGACAAGGGGAAAATTAAAATCAGAAAGATTGATGACAACACTGCCCAGAATGTTGAAATCCTGATCCACTTGCAACCCGGGGTATCTCCCGATACGACCATCGATGCCCTCTATGCCTTTACCGACTGCGAAATCGGAATATCTCCCAACTCATGCGTCATTTATGAAGGTCGTCCCCAGTTCCTTCCGGTTAGTCAGCTTCTGAGAATCGTTACGCAAAATACGGTTGATTTACTGAAACTCGAACTCGAAATAGAACTTGGTGAGTTAAAGGAAAAGCTCTTCTTTTCATCTCTGGAGAAGAT
This sequence comes from Bacteroidota bacterium, assembly GCA_030706265.1. Classification (GTDB taxonomy): domain Bacteria; phylum Bacteroidota; class Bacteroidia; order Bacteroidales; family Cfx3-03; genus Cfx3-03. The sequence goes on from JAUZOX010000362.1 coordinate 2,327, forward strand.
CTTCATCGAGAAGAGGATCTTTCATCTCATTGAAAACAGTAAGAACTGGGAAAACACGCTTGATATTCTGGATAAGGCTTTTGATCCATATCGCAGTTTATTCTACCGGGAAATAACGGTTGCAGATTATGAGCGGCTTGTTGAGATCCGGATCCGACGGATTCAGGGGTTTGAAACCCATGCAGCTGATGAACGGATCAGGCATCTTGAAGAGCAAATCTCGGAAGTGAATTTTAACCTCGAACATCTGATCGATTATGCTATTGCGTATTATCTCAGGATAAAAGAAAAATACGGAAAGGGCCGTGAACGGAAATCAGAAATCCGCAATTTTGAAAATATTGAGGCTGTTATGGTAGCAGCCGCAAACATGAAGCTATATGCCAATAAAATTGAAGGGTTTGCCGGGTTTAGCCTTAAAAAGGATGAGTTTGTCTGCGAATGTTCGGATATCGATGATATCATCGTTTTTAGAGAGAATGGCACTTTTATCGTAACCAAGGTCGCGGAAAAAGTTTATGTGGGCGAAAATGTCGTGCATATCGACATCTTCAGGAAAAACGATGACCGGACGATATACAATATGGTTTATCAGGATGGTAAATATGGTCCTGCTTACATAAAACGATTTGCCGTCAAAGGGATTACACGCGATAAAGAATATGATCTGACCAAAGGTTCAGCCGGATCAAAAATACTTTATTTCTCCTCAAATCCTAACGGGGAAGCAGAGGTCTTAAAGATTGTGCTTAAACCCAAACCAAAGCTCAAGAAAACGGCTTTTGAGTATGATTTCAGTACATTGGCAATCAAGGGCCGGCAAAGCCAGGGAAACCTGTTAACAAAATACCTGATTAAAAAAGTTGAAAAAAAGGAGGATGGCGTATCAACCCTCAGTGCCCGGAATATATGGTATGATGATAGTGTGATGCGTCTGAACGCAGAAGGCCGTGGAACTTTACTGGGTACTTTTAAAGGAGATGATAAAATATTAACGGTTTATAAATCAGGATATTACAGACTATCCAATTTTGATCTGAGTACTCATTTCGATGATGACCTGGTGTTTATCGAGAAGTTTCGTCCTGACCGGATAGTGACGGTAGTTTATTATTTTACCGAGAAGCTGGCACTTTATATTAAACGTTTTATCATTGAACAAACTGATAAGAAAACCGATTTTGTAGGATTAGAGGACGGATCGAATTTGGTTTTGGTTTCGTTTGACTGGTTGCCACAACTTGAATTAGCCTTTAACAATGAAGGTGTAAGAAATCCCCGTGAAAATGAAATTATTAATGTGTCCGAATTCATCGAAGTCAAAGGGGTAAAGGCCAAGGGAAAGCGGCTTCATACCCATGAAATTCAGGAATTAAATTGGCTCGAGCCCTTGCCGTATGAGGACCCGTTAAAAGTTGAAGAAATTGAAACTGAAACAGAAGGAGCGGGTGAAAACGGGGAACCCGATTTCTATGATCCGTTCCCTGATGAAGAGGAACACAAAACTTCGGATGGCGAAGCAACTCAAATGACCCTGTTTTAAATGATATAAATAAGATTATACTATGGCTGATAACAAAATTCTTGACGTTAC
>JAUZOX010000363.1 GCA_030706265.1 Bacteroidota bacterium
AAATAAATGGTCGAAACTATATTTCGGCGTTCCAGCATGAAACGGGCTGCAAACGACTTTACCAGACATACATTTTTCCAAAATGCAACCCTATTTGCCCTTGCAACTGCTATGCTTACCGCTGTTAAAATGTCCTGGGTAGGGTTTACCCCCAACTGCTCTTTTTTCTTAAACTTTTTGATGCAATACCGGAAAGGGAAATACAGCAAAAACTTGGAATAGAATAGAAAGAAAAACGCTTCTAATAACAGCATTCTTTCTTTTACCGGCAGTTTGATGAATTTAAGAATGTGCTTCATCTGTATTCAGGATGTCGCATTTAATTCCTTTTTCCAGAAAAGCTTTTACCTCTTCTCTGCACTGCTCCTCTGAAACATTGAACTCAGAAAGCAGAACAGCTACGATATCTTCAAAGCTTCTGGGCTGCTCAACCAGTTCCCAGATTCTTTTGCCAACCGGGTTCAATCCATAGTATTTCCCCTTTTCGATGTGCATCATCACCTGGTTGTTGTCCAGCTCACCATCGATGATCTGACTGTTTCGATAATAAAGTCCCTTCATATTCATTCATTTAAACCGTTAATTCTCCTTGATCATCAATATATCCCCATTGTTTCATCGTGTCGTAATTGTATTCCACGATGCGTTCAATCTGGTCTTTGGAAAGATAATCACGGTAATTTCCAATGACCCCTTTCCAAAAGAAACTCTTGCACATTTGCATTTTTTCGTTAAAACCCTTTTCTTGTTCCATTTGCTGCAACAAATTGAAATCACTGTAAAGGATTGCCCTTTCGAGTCGTTCTTCAGCAAATTCCAGCCCCAGAAACCTGACAATGGATCCAAAAGATTCGATCGGTCTCTGCTTCATATCTTCATAGCGCACCACATGTATGGGGATCCGGGTTTGTTCACACCAGCTTCGGATATGGTTTTTCCATGATAGCAATATTTGTCTTAGCTGCCCATTCCGTTTACCGGCTAAGCAAGCCTTTTCGTTTAGTATAAAATTCACTGTTTTGTTTACATTGCTTGCACTGTGATTGGCATAGGAGACGCACACATCCAGGGGATTTCTGACAAAATAAACCGCTCCCTTGCTTATTGCTTCCGGAAAAAGGGGAACCCCATTCCGGTTTAGTGTATAAGCATCATGGACTTTTTTATATAGAATTGGTTCCTGCTCATCGGCAGAAGCAGATAAAATCCGGTAATAATCCGGACGATATAGATCTACTTCGTCGGGTGTAAGTTCAAATGGATTTAGTCCGATCCAGTCTTCAAAATCCACCGCATTGTTCGATATCTTGGTGCTTTCGATATTCTCAAGTGTAACCGGAATACTTGAATTTTGAAGATAGTTTGATAAAAAGATCCGGAACCAGGTATTGCCCGATTTGGGATAGGAAACCAGCCACACAATATTGGAATTCATAAACAAATAGTCTCAATTTGATCGGTTATATGGCATTCGTTTGAAAGATTATACCAGCATTTATGTTTCCTTACTCCCGTGTATTATTTCAGAACCTCTCTCTGAATGAATTCCATGGTTTCGCAGATATTGCATATCTGCGGTCTTGCAATCTGTGATACTTTAACGTGTGAAGCCAAACGTAATAATTGGCCAAAGTATCTTTTCGAGGTTTCAGGCATCCCTTTCAGGAAATTCTTTCGATATATCTGTAACCGCAATGCATTGTATTTTTCAACTCCGCTAAGTTCGGTGTGTTCGAAACTCTCCTTGTTATGGGTATTCAGAATGACGATTTGATCCAGCCTTTGTTCGGTTAATTCACTTTCAAAATTGGGAAGGTAAAATTTATCCAGCATGGGCCGGATCCTTTCCAAAGCCTGATTTTCGATTTTAAGCTGCCGTACTGAGTTGTCCCATAACTTCAACCTGGTCTTTAGGGGTACTATTTTAACTCCTTTACCAGACTCGCAAACCGGAGTAATATCATCGGTAAGAAACCGTCCGCCCTGCTGACAAAATGCAGCTGTTACAGACGACTTGCCGGCACCCGATACGCCGCAAAGAATGATACCTTTCCCTTTGTAGATAAAAGAACTGCCATGCAATGGCAGCATTTTCTGCTGATGCAAAATGGCACCCAATACAGACCCGTGTAAAAAGAGCTTGACGGAAGCCGGATCTGCACCGGGATAGGCATAAAGGGATATCTTCTGTCCGTTTTGAGCCCGGTAGCATGCTATATTGCGGACATCCAGAAAAAAATCATCTTCCTTTACCTCCAGATGCGGCAAGGCAAATAATGGAGCATCAATCCTTTAAACTCTTTGGGATTGAACCTCAATATCAACAAAATTAACAGGAAAACTCAAAGTCCGGGAAATAAACTTATTAGTTAAACTGAACACATTTAATCGTTTCAATCACAAGTTTAGAGGCTAAGAATTCATCGTGCCATGGGTATGTTCAAAATGACTTGACACAGCACCACCAGCTGTCTTATCCAGGTCTAGGTCAATTATTTCCGGTTTTACCCATTCTTTCTTTTCTGTATTTTCTTCTTTCATGGCAATAGTGTTTTTAGCAAAAAATAGAATATGCAAAAAAAAAGAAAATATCAAATATTTCAAATAAAAATATGTTTTATAGGCTTGTTTTTTGATATCATTGCTGCTTAACCTTTCTAATGAATGCAGCGTTAAGATCCCTGCAGGCAATAGCATCGGATGTTGTCATTGTTTTCTGGTTTTATTAATGTCTTCAGGCAAAATAGTTCAGGTAGAAGTCGTTGGGCATCCTGTTTCATTTTCAAGCGATAAAATCATTTTCTTGTTTTAATTGTTACAATAGAGTGGGAATTAAAAGTTTAGAACAGATTCCTTGTTCGCTTGTCATATGCTTATGAATTGAGCAGGCTTGAAAGCTTAATAACAAATGAAATTTGTCAGATAAGTTTTATATAACCGATTAAATTTAAGTACACATGAGGGGATACTTTTTATTCTTGTTTTCAATTTTATCGCTACAGTTTGTCTTTTCTCAAAATCTTCAGTTGCACTACGACTTTATTAAAGATGCCCGTGACCGCAATGCAGCGGGGCGTGGATATTTTACGAGTACGGTAGAGATGTTTAAAGTTGATCAATGGGGAAGCACCTATTTTTTTATCGACATGGACTATAATGGTCCCCATGGTGGCGTATCACTGGGATATTGGGAAATAGACCGCGACATGAAACTTGGAAACTTCCCGCTCATGGCCCATATAGAATTGAATGCCGGCATGAACCGGTTTGTTTCCTTTGACAACGCCTGGCTTTTTGGTGTTTCCTATCCCTTTAAGGTCAAAGAGGCGTTCCTGAGTGTATATGCCGCTTATAAGGCTATCTCCAGGCAAAGTGCCAACTTTCAGGTTACCGGGACCTGGAACAGCACCTTGTTCGACGGTAAATTTACCATGTCGGGTTTTATCGATCAGTGGTGCGAAGACAAGACCGGTGGTGGAAAGAAATGGATTTTATTGACCGAGCCCCAGTTTTGGTATAACCTGAGCCAGAATTTTGCAATGGGTAGTGAGATAGAAATAAGCAATAACTTTATCCTCAATTCCAACAAGGTTGAAATATTCCCGACAATAGCAGGAAAATGGACCTTTTAAACAGTAAAATCATAAAACCATGTTAGATAGAATTTTTAAGATTCAGGAAAACAAGACCACTCTACGTACCGAAATATTGGCAGGGGTCACCACCTTTATGACCATGGCCTACATCTTGTTTCTGAATCCCAATATCCTTTCGGGAACGGGGATGGATAAAAACGCGGTTTTCTTTGCAACGGCCATTGCTTCGGGGGTAGTAACCATTGCGATGGGTTTTTATGCTAACTTCCCCATAGCACTGGCTCCCGGCATGGGGCTGAAT
>JAUZOX010000364.1 GCA_030706265.1 Bacteroidota bacterium
CCATCGGCTAAAACTAACCTTGGCGATTTGGGATGGTTCAATGACGGCTCGATGGTACCGGCTTTCAATAATGCCTGTGTGAGAGGTAAAGTTGGGGATGTCGTTTTGGCCGAGTCACAATTTGGTTATCATATCATCAATATTACCGGTAAAACAGCGCCTATTAAGAAAGTTCGCCTTGCGATCATTGCCCGTAAGGTCGATGCCGGAAATGAAACCTACGCGAAAGTATACAGCGACGCCAGTGCTTTTGCAGGAGACAATGCAACGACGGAAGCTTTTGAAAAGTCTGTCGCCGCAAAGGGTCTGAATAAACGTACCATGGAAAGAATTCGTCCTAACGAAGGTCAGCTGCCCGGAATTGAAAATGCACGTGAGGTTATTCGTTGGGCTTTCAATAAAAAGACCGACTTGGGAAATGTTTCCCAGGTGTTCGATTGCACCGGAAAATATGTTGTGGCTACTTTGAAGATGATCCGCGAGAAGGGAATTGCACCACTTGAACAGATTAAGGCCGACATCATGCCATTGGTAATGCGCGAAAAGAAAGCTGAAATCCTGATGGCTAAAATGGACAAGGTCGTTGGATCGAACAATTTCAACCAGATGGCTACCGCACTGGCTTCAAAGATCGATACCATTCAGAATATCACCTTTGCTTCTCCCAATCTTCCGTTCTACGGTCATGAACCGACTGTTGTCGGAACCGCATTTGCCATGAAGAAAGATCAGATTTCAAAGCCGATAAAGGGTGAAGCAGCCGTATTTTTGATCAAAATAGATCAGATAGATCCTGCACCGGCAACGGCAAATTACGAAAACGAAAAATCAGCTTTATTGAACACCTTCCGCTCACGCGTATACCGCGAAGTTTATCAGACGATACTGGATAAATCCAAGATTGTAGATAACCGGATTACGTTCTACTAAACTTTTTTAAAATATTTGAACAAAGAAACCGCCCTTTTAGGACGGTTTTTTTGTTTTAATCAGGTTCTGCCGGGATTGAATTCATAACCGGAGGTGTGACCCGTAACCGGAAACGGAAGAAAAAGCCGTTTTTAGTCCTTCTGGTAATACTTGGATGGTAAAACGGATGAAGGATAGCCTTGTTCGATAAAGCGCCGGTGAGGAGTCTGAAATCGAAATCTGATATGATTCATTACAGATCAAGGGAAGGGGTAGTGAAAATGTGGAAGGATACCAAAGGGATATTCTTTGATAATCGATAAGACATGCTTTCGCGGATAATATCTCGATGGGTTTACTTTCTTTCTAAGGAAAAACCTAAATCCAACAACGGCCTTACTTGTTTTTTAAATGATTGGCTTAGAAGGAAAAGACGAAGGCTTCTATAATATTTCAGCCGTACCTTCAATATTTTCTTTTGTCCATTGGGGATTGGCCTTTTCCTTTCACTGAAAGTTATCGCTGTTGTAAACAACCGGGATGCCTTTCAAAGCAAATACGTGCCTGCATTATGTGCAGAAACCGTTTTCAGATCAATAGTAAGCGGTTGGAATCCTGTTTGATAAATATGAACAAGAGGATGGTGAAAGCCCACAGTGAGGACCCTCCATAGCTCAGGAACGGAAGCGGAATTCCGATTACCGGCGCCAGCCCAATCGTCATGGCTATGTTAATGGCAAAATTCATAAAAAAGACCGATGCCACACCATATCCATATATTCTTGCAAAAGGCGACCGCTGTCGCTCGGCGACTCTGACAATCCTGGTCAGTAACAGGATATAGAGTCCGATCAACACTGAAGACCCCAGAAAGCCCCACTCTTCACCAACAGTACAAAAGATGAAGTCGGTATCCTGTGCCGGTACGAATTTATATTTGGTCTGTGTCCCATTCAGAAAGCCTTTCCCGAAAAAGCCACCCGAACCAATAGCTATTTTTGACTGATCTACGTTGTACTCGGCCCCCTTGGGATCTGTTTCTTTCCCCAGGAGGACATTGATACGGGTTTTTTGATGTGCTTCCAGGAAATGTTCGAAGGAATAATCGACCGAAAAGGCAAAAATAGAGGTTAGTAAAAAAAGTCCGATCAATGAAATGATATTCTTTCTTCGTTTCTGGATGAGCAGAAACAAGGCGAGTGCAATGATAAAAAGAATGGTGATCATGATAAACTTGCCAAACAGCAAGGTTAAGATGAATAAAAGTACCACTCCTATTCCCAACAGCAGATAATTGCCCGAAAGGCCCTCGCGATAAAGGACGAGCAGAAATCCACCATACACCAATGCGGATCCGGTTTCTTTCTGGAGCCGGATGATTACGGCAGGGAGAACCATCAGGATGATCGGAATGATTTTGTTATGCAGCTCTTTGACGTTGATATTAAGCGTGCTCATGTATTTTGCCAGCACGAGTGCCGTGGTGATCTTGGTAAATTCTGCAGGCTGGATTCGAAACGAACCAAGAGACAGCCATGATTTTGAACCGGACACTTCCGTTCCGGCGAAGATAGTGAAGATCAATACAAGAATACCGACAACGTAAATGGGATAAGCAAAGGTGGTAAATAGCTTTGAGTCAATCAACAAAATCATCAAGGCAATGGCAAAAGCGGCTAAAATCCATAACATCTGTTTCCCGTATCGCTGTGTGGTGTCATAAATGAGCGGGTGCGCGTCATTTAGACCGGAGGCATAGATGTTCATCCACCCGATTAAGACCAGCGCGAAATAGATTCCGACCAGTATCCAGTCGATATTAGCGAATAACCTGGGCTGTTCTCTCTTCATCATGTACCATGTTGAAATCAATCATTCTTTTTTCTATGTCAGGCCGTTTTATGCTGCGGTTCAGATATTTTTCAATCATCAGGCTTGAGATAGGACCTGCCCATGTGGCGCCATACCCTGCATTTTCAATAACAACGCAAATAGCTATACGGGGATTGTCTTTTGGTGCAAAACCTATGAAAATGGAGTGTGGATGCCCTCTCGAGTTATCCGATGTCCCGGTTTTACCGCAAATCTGTATGTCTGGCATTGCCGCACTCCGGCCGGTTCCGCGTACTACGACGGCTTCCATTGCCTTAACCATCAGCTCGTAATGTTGACGATCTATTTTCGTTGTACGTTTCTCCCTGAATTTAGTGATATAATTCCTGGGTGAGTTTACTGCTCTCACCAGATGGGGGACATAGTAATATCCTCTGTTTGCAAGTAATGCCGCATAGTTGGCCATTTGGAGCGGTGTGGTCAGGACTTCACCCTGACCGATGGAAATAGAACGGACGGTCATGGCATTCCATCTTTTATCGTAGACCTTGTCGTAAAATCCAACACTGGGGATATTGCCTTTTTTCTCAAAGCTGATATCGCATCCCAACCTATGACCAAACCCAAATGTTGTAACGTCATCATACCAAACCTGATAAGCTTTCTTCAAACCTCCAAATTGGGGACTGCTCAGAAAATGATTGAATACCTGCCAGTGGAATGGATTACATGACTGGGCAAGGGCCCCCACGACGTCATTGGGCTGTGCGTGGTTGTGAGAGCAAGCGATGGGCCAGGAGCTTGTTCCCTGGCAGCCATAATAGGTTGAAGGCGTAAGGGTTCCATACTGTAAGGCAACCAGGTCGATGGCCATTTTAAATGAGGAACCCGGAGAGTAAAGCCCCTGTACGGCACGGGGAATAAGCGGCTTTAAGGGATCGTTGTACAACTTGGTGAAATTTTTTGCCCTGTCTCGTCCTACGAGTAAATTGGGATCATAGGTGGGGCTTGAAACCATGGCCAGGATTTCACCGGTCGAAGGTTCAATAGCCATAATACTTCCCCTTTTGTTTTTCATCAGCAACTCACCGTATGCCTGTAAGTCAATGTCAATAGAGGTGTATAAGGGTGAACC
>JAUZOX010000365.1 GCA_030706265.1 Bacteroidota bacterium
CCAATAACAAGAGGAGCAAATTAAAAATAAAGTAATTTAGCCAACAATATCAAAAACGGGATTCAGCATATTTGAAAACAAATATCGTTAAAGACCTTTCACGCAGTTCCATATGATCGATTTATTACAGATTATTTATTATGAAACGAGCATGTTTGGAAACATAAACACCGATTAAAATCTTACGTGCGAATTCCATACGACCAATTTAATCAAATTATTTAGAAATGAAAACAATCTATTTAGTCATATTGGCCATGACAGCCATAATGCCAATCACAACTTATGCACAAGAGAAAGTCCAAATTTATGATCCGAAGGCCAATGCCGAAATTCAGGTCAAAGAAGCAGTCGCCAAAGCCTCGAAAGAGAACAAACACGTCGTGTTGCAAATTGGTGGAAACTGGTGTGTTTGGTGTGTGCGTTTAAATGCTTTTGAACATACCAATCCCAAAATTGATTCTATATTGAAAGCCAATTATATTTTAGTGCACATCAATTATAGTCCTGAAAATAAAAATGCAGTTCTGTTAAAAAAATTAGAATTTCCTCAGCGGTTTGGTTTTCCAGTGCTCGTGATACTGGATGCAAAAGGACGACGCTTGCACACACAAGACAGCGGTTTTCTTGAAGCTGCTAAAAATACGGCCAACATTTATTATGACGAACAAAAAGTTGTGAGCTTTCTGAGCAAATGGACTCCGGCTGCATTGAACCCCGAGAATTACCTAAACCACTAATCATACAGAAATAAATTTTCTATGCGATTCTCAGCGCGATATCATTTAGTGCATTCATGACCCAACTGCATTGGGTATTGTAAATTCCAACATACCCTTAATTTTATGCTTTTGAATAACAAATAGAAATTGCTCATAATTTACATTATGTTAACTAGTACTATAAAAGAAAAGGGGATCGAAGTCCCCTTTTCTTTTTTTATTTATTGTTTTGCAGCTTGAATAGCGTCATTAATTGCTTTTAATTTATCAGCCATTTGTAAACGAGTATAGATCTCTTTCAAAGCTGACATACTACTCATATCTTTAGGTTCCAACTGATGAGCTTTTTCCAGATAAGGAATGGCTACCTTTAAGATATCATCGGCGTCACCTTTTAACTTATCATATTTTGCCGTTTCGTTCAAAGGAAGTTTATTGGCTTCTTCAATGATCCCTGATGCTCTGTTAACGTACAATGCACCCAGATTATAAGTCGCATCAAAATAATCAGGCTTAATGCTCAGCGCTTTCTTATAGGCCTTTTCTGCTTTTTGATAACAAGCGGCACGGAAATCAGCCGGTTTTGTTGCATCATTACCAAGAATATTATAATTGGCACCAACAGCAAAATAAATCGTATAATTTGTACTATCTTTCTGTACAGCGGTTTCCAGTGCTTCTAATGCTTTTTCGGTTTGACCGGTTTTTAGCAAAATGTTCGTTTCGGCGATCAGCATGTCAAAATTACCAGGGAACTTTTGTTTTCCTTTTTCAACTACCGCTTTTGCTTCGTCATATTTACCTTTATTAACAAGCATGCTTGTCAGACTTGAGTAAACCGGAGCTTGAGGATAATTAATATCTACCAGCATTGAATAATATTTAATGGCCATATCCTCGTTTTTACCCAATTCAGAAGATAAACCGGCATTAAATATCGAAGCGGTATCAACCTTACCTAATTCTTTATTAAGCAAATAAGTTTGTTCAAAGGCTTTTGCAGCTTCGGCATAATTTTTGGCACCATAAAAGGCTGCACCATAATTATAGAGGCCGGTTACCAGATTTGACTTCGCTTTTTGAACATCTTCCTTTAGTTCATTCTTGGTGTCCAATTCTTTAACCTTGGCAAGTGATTCACTGGCAATTTCCAAAGCATTCGGTGACAGGCTTTTGTACATAGGCAATGGGCTGCTATAAATATCAAGATAAATATTAGCCCTTGTCAACCAAGCTTTTGGATCTGTAGCGATCGTTGGATCTTTAATCGCTACCTCTATTGCTTCTTTGGCTTTATCCAGTTTACCACGTTTGAGGTTAGAAGCAGCATCCTTATATTCTGCTTTTTGAGCAAATGACATGGTTGCAAAGACAATTGCAACTAATATCAGTAATAGTTTTTTCATTTTGTTTTTCTCCAATTGATGATTAATATGAAACAAATTTACAGATTTAAATTATTTTTCAAAGTTTTCGTCACTTTCATTTTCGGTAGAATCTTCATCAAATTCGACAATTTCTTCAGAAGAATCGATTTCATTTTCGTTTATAATATCATTATCGTCATTATCGATATTCTCCTCCAGAATTTCTTCCTCCTGCTCAACTTTTGCAACGGCAGCAATGGCATCCCCCTCACGGATATTGATCAATTTTACACCTTGTGTAGCACGACCGACTATTCTTAGTTCAGCAACACCGAGCCGGATGAGTACACCCGATTTGTTGATGATCATCAAATCATCATTATCGGTCACATTTTTGATTGCAATAAGATTACCTGTTTTTTCAGTAATATTCATCGTCTTGACCCCCTTACCACCCCGGTTTGTGATGCGGTAGTCCTCCAATGCCGAACGTTTTCCGTAACCATTTTCAGAGACAACCAAAACCTCATACTGGTCATTTTCAAGGCAAATCATTCCAACGACTTCGTCATTTTGGTCAGCTAATGTAACTCCACGTACACCGGTCGCATTTCGTCCCATAGGACGTACCGTTTTTTCGTTAAAGCGGATAGCCCTCCCCGATTTTAACGCCATTATTATTTCACTACTGTCGTTGGTCATTCTAACATCGAGCAAATGATCGTCTTCACGAATATTTATCGCATTGATTCCATTTTGCCTTGGCCTCGAGTAAGCTTCGAGTGAGGTTTTTTTGATTGTTCCCTTGCAGGTACACAGAATAATGAAATTACTTTTGATGTAATCGGGATCTTTTAAATCCTTCACATTAATAACCGCCCTGATCTTATCATCGGACTCGATATTTAACAGATTCTGGATAGCCCTTCCTTTTGAATTTTTGCCACCTTCAGGAATTTCATATACTCTCATCCAGAAGCATTTCCCCTTTTCGGTAAATATCAACAGGTAATTGTGCATGGTTGCAATATAGAGGTTTTCCAAAAAGTCCTCTTCCCGCACATCCGAACCTTTCATGCCGCGCCCTCCCCTACTCTGTTTCCGGTATTCTGTCAACGGAGTGCGTTTGATGTATCCCATATGCGAAATTGTGATCACAACACCTTCGTCGGCAATAGTATCTTCAATCTTAAAATCTCTTGCCGAATATATGATCCGTGTTTTCCGATCATCGCCATATTTTTCCTTGATCTCATTGGTTTCCTGTTTGATGATTCCCATACGCACGGATTCATCAGATAAGATGAGTTTCAAGTAATCGATCAATTTTAACAGTTCATTGTATTCATCCCTTAACTTTTCACGTTGCAGTCCGGTAAGGGTTTGCAAACGCATATCCAGAATGGCACGAGCCTGTATTTCAGACAGATTGAAACGTTCCATCAAGCCTATTCGTGCTTCATTGGGCGTTTGTGATCCCCTGATCAATGCAATGACTTCATCCAGATGATCGAGGGCGATCAGCAAACCTTCGAGTATGTGGGCTCTTTTTTCTGCTTCCTGCAGCTCAAATTTTGTCCTTCTGACAATGACATCATGTCTGTGGTTGACAAAATGTACAATCAAATCAAGTAGATTTAACGTCATCGGACGGCCTTTTACCAATGCAATATTATTGACGCTGAATGACGTTTGAAGTGCGGTTAACTGGTAAAGTTTATTCAGTACAACGTTAGCAACTGCATCACGTTTTATTTCGTAAACAATGCGCAAACCCGATCTGTC
>JAUZOX010000366.1 GCA_030706265.1 Bacteroidota bacterium
ACGGTTGATCTTGGATTTTTATTGGTCGATTTCTGTTCGATGGAGATTACGGGGCTTAAGCCTGTAATTTTGTCCACATCGGGTCGTTCAAGATTTCCCATAAACTGCCTGGCATACGCAGAAAAGGTTTCGATGTAACGGCGTTGACCCTCGGCATAAATCGTGTCGAAAGCCAGCGACGACTTTCCACTGCCGCTTAAGCCGGTGATCACGACCAGATTATTACGGGGAATTTTAACATCGACATTCTTTAAATTGTGTACACGGGCACCGTAGACACTCAGAACATCTTCTCCATCGATGGTATCGATACTCAGTTTACTCATTTCAGAATCCATTAAAAAGTTCTTCGGGTTTTGAAATAGAGCGTTGTTGAATCTTGTATAACAAAAAGCCTGGTTTAGGAAGTAAAATAGTGTATGAATTTTTATCTTTATTGGTCAGTTTAGGCTGTCGCAACCAGGGATTAAAATCCTTCAAGGTCTTGTAACTGACTCCGTTTCTTATCGCAAAGGCATTCAAATCCGGAATTGTATTATTCACTTTAATTTGCTCGGTTGGTATAGGAGCATAAAGATCTTTGTTTCTCAAATTAAAACCATAACGTTGCGGATTCTGCATTATTATTTTGAGTGCAAGAATTCGATAAATATACCGTGAAGTTTCATCGTTGAGATAAAGATGATAAAAATTATGTTGATTCTGATCCGTGACGGCAGTGATGATACGGGTGCGTCCCGCGTTATAGGCCGCAGCAGCAAGTGTCCAGCTCCCCAGACGATCGCGTGAGGCTTTCATCACCTTACAAGCCGCCTCTGTGGCATTGATGACATTGTATCGTTCGTCCACTTCAGTGGAAACCTCCAGTCCATTTTCAACTGCAGCATCCCTGGTAAACTGCCAAAAGCCGACTGCGGCGGCATTGGAGATGACATTTGCCAACTGACTCTCGATCATGGCGATGTATGCCATGTCTTCCGGTACTCCGTATTTTTTAAATACGGGTTCCATCAGGGGCAGGTAACGGTTGGCCCGTTTCATGATCAACAGGGTAGCAGATGCCCAATAGGTATTGACCGTGATTTCACGTTCCAGGTTTTCGTGGACAAATCCATATTCCATAGGGACTTCTTCACCTGCAAAGTCTAATTTAACCGGTAACGGAACATTATAGATCTTGTAAGCGTTGTGAAAATCCCTTTCGTTTTGCTCGTCATTTTGTAAGGGAAACATTGCATTGATACAAAAGGCCATTGTAATGGCCAGCAATATAATCCCGATTAATGTGTTTTTATTCATGATATTCAGTGTATTCCCAATCATCAAAACCAACACCGTTTTTTAAAAAATATACCTTAAAACGAGGTTATAAGGTCTTTAAACAAAGGTGCTATTTTGTCTTTTTCAGAAAGAGTCGGATTCTTAATACCCCAATTGATATTCAGGTCAGGATCATTCCAACGGATACTCCCTTCGGCTGATTTATTATAAAGATTGGTGCATTTGTACGAGAAGACGGTGTCGTCTTCAAGGGTAAGAAATCCATGTGCAAAACCTTCCGGAATCCAGTACATGTATTTATTCTCACCGGTCAATACTATCGATACCCATTTTCCATAGGTCGGCGACTTTTTACGAATGTCGACTGCGACATCAAGAACAGCTCCCCGTACGACCCTGACGAGTTTGCCCTGGGCAGATGGGGCTTGCTGAAAATGCAGTCCGCGCAATACGCCTTTCATGGAACGGGATTCATTATCCTGGACAAAGTGTAAATCGAGTGAGGCTTCCAGAAATTTCTGGTGGTTGTAAGATTCAAAAAAATATCCGCGGTCGTCTGCAAATACGATGGGTTTGACAATGCAGACGTCGGGAATCTCTGTTGGGATGATTTCCATTTTAAAATTTTAAATATGTATTACTTCACCATAAGCAGCCGCCACGGCTTCCATCAGGGCTTCGCTCATAGTAGGATGAGGGTGTATACTCTTCATTATTTCTTCTGCGGTGGTTTCCAGTTTGCGGGCAGCAACCACCTCTGCAATCATTTCGGTCACATTCTCTCCAACCATAGTGGCACCGAGAAATTCTCCGTATTTTGCATCGAAAACCACTTTTATAAATCCTTCCTTATTACCGGCCGCACTGGCTTTCCCTGAAGCGCTGTAAGGAAATTTCCCCACTTTGACTTCATAGCCTTTTTCAATGGCAGCCTTTTCGGTATAACCTACCGAAGCCACTTCCGGTGTGGTATAGGTACATGCTGGCACGTTGTTGTAATCAAGGGGTGCTACAGAGAGTCCTGCAATCTTTTCGACACAGGTGATCCCTTCGTGAGAGGCAACATGTGCCAGCGCAGGACCATGAACGATGTCGCCAATGGCGTAATAATTTTCAACCGTTGTTTGATAAAAATCATCGACTACCACCTTGCCGTTTTCAATCGCGATCCCCGTTTCTTCCAATCCGATACCTTCAAGATTGGGGCTGATTCCGATGGCCGAAAGGACGATTTCCGCTTCCACGACCTCTATTCCTTTTTTGGTGTGTATGCTCACTTTGCAAAGAGCTCCACTTGTATCGACGGATTCGACACCGGCCGAGGTCATTATCGTCATCCCGCTTTTCTTAAACGATCGTTCGATGGCTTTTGAAGCTTCTTCGTCTTCAAGGGGAAGCACATTGGGTAAAAATTCAACCAGGGTGACCTTGGTACCCAAAGTATGATAGAAATATGCAAACTCACTGCCGATTGCCCCTGAGCCGATTACGACCATTGAGGCCGGTAATTTGGGCAGGCTCATGGCCTCGCGGTAACCGATGATTTTGATTCCGTCCTGCACGATGTTGGGTAACTGTCGTGAACGCGCTCCGGTTGCAATGATAATATGACCGGCCGTGAGTTCGGTCACGGTTCCGTCGGCTGCTGTGACCTCAACTTTTTTACCCGGTTTGACTTTTGCCGTTCCGATGATCGTGTCTATCTTGTTTTTCCTGAACAGGAACTGAATTCCTTTACTCATTCCTTCCGCAACGCCTCTCGAACGTTTGACCATCGCTTCGAAATCAGGCTTTATTTCGCCCGATATGCTAACCCCATAATCGGCAGCATGTTTGGCGTAATGAAAAACCTGTGCACTCTTGATCAGCGCTTTTGTAGGAATACAACCCCAATTCAGGCAAATGCCACCCAATTCCGCTTTCTCAACTACACCTACTTTAAATCCGAGCTGTGAAGCTCTTATGGCGGCTACATAGCCACCAGGGCCACTACCAATAATTAAAATATCGTAATTCATGTCTTAGATGGATTATAATGCAAAGTTATCAAAATTTGAGCATTTCATACGAAAGTAATTTGATTAAATAGGTCGTATGGAACTCGCATTGATAATTTTCATCGTTGTTTGTGATCTTCGATCATGCTCGTTTCATACGAAAGTAATTTGATTAAATAGGTCGTATGGAACTCGCATGTATGCTCGTTTCATAAACATTACCTGTCTGTAAAAGTTTAAGACAATCTTTTAATGTGTGTATTCAAAACAAATCAAATAAACAATGTGTTATTCTTAAAATTTAGAATGGATATACTATATTTGTGCTATTCTGTATTATTCGGAAAAATAAATATTATTACTCATGTAAATATAGGTGCCATGAATAAAGATGCGATCAACGATTTGTACGATCTGTTACAGTTTGGAGAATTTGGCGATGTAAATCCCTCGGTTACCGATTCAGCCACTTTTACCTTTTTGCAGGCCAAAACGATGGCCGATTGTTTTCAGGGCGAAGCTCCCGGCTACTATCTTTATTCACGTCATTGGAATCCCTCAAATAAATATCTCGCTGATGCCATGGCGGCG
>JAUZOX010000367.1 GCA_030706265.1 Bacteroidota bacterium
GGAGGTTTCTTGCCTGGAGGTATAGGATGGTACCGCAAGAAGTTTAACATACCCAATGACTGGAACGATAAGAAAGTTTCCATATACTTCGAAGGCATTTATATGAATTCCGAAGTTTTTATCAATGGAAAGTCTCTGGGTATTCATCCCTATGGATATACTTCATTTATGTATGATCTTACTCCATATCTGAACTATGGAAAAGCGAATATTATCGCTGTTCGCGTTGATAACTCACAGCAAAAGAATTGCCGTTGGTATAGCGGTTCGGGTATATACCGCCATGTTTGGCTGATAGCTGCCGGGAAAATTCATATCGGACATTGGGGTGTGACAATTACAACACCGGAAATCGATAAAGAGAAGGCAAGCGTTGTGGTTAAAACCATTGTGAAAAACGAAACACTATCACCTCAAAACATGGTCCTCTCTACGCAACTTCTGGATAAAAAATCCAAAAGCGCCGGTAATGACGTTGTGAGAGTTGAAATACCGGCTGGTAACGAAAAAGAGGTCGTACAAACGATTACCGTCAACAACCCTTCGCTTTGGACTCCCTCTTCCCCAAATTTATATCGGGCCCAGGTAAAGGTCTCTCAGCGCGATAAAACCATCGATGAGTTCAACAGCAATTTCGGTATCCGTTCAATAAAATTCAGTTCGGTATATGGATTCCGTTTAAACGGCGAAGCGGTTAAGATTGATGGAGGTTGTGTACATCACGATAATGGTTGTTTAGGATCTGCCGCTTTCGACAGGGCTGAAGAACGGCGGGTTGAATTGCTAAAAGCTGCAGGATTCAACGCAGTTCGTACTTCTCATAACCCGCCTTCTGAAGCATTTCTGGATGCCTGTGATCGGTTGGGATTAATGGTTATCGATGAGGCTTTTGATTGCTGGCGTGAAAGGAAAAACACGTATGATTATGCCATGTTATTTGATAAATGGTGGCAACGCGATCTGGCATCCATGTTAATGCGTGACCGCAACCATCCATCCATTATCCTTTGGAGTATTGGCAACGAAATCATCGAACGAAAGAAACCGGAAGCAGTTCAAACTGCCAAAATGCTGACCAATTTTGTACATCAAACTGATCCTACCCGTCCGGTAACCTCGGCCATGACAACATGGGATAAAGATTGGGAAATATTCGATTCCCTCATGGCTGCACACGATGTTTGCGGTTACAATTATGCCTCATATCGCGCCGCTGCTGATCATGCCAGAGTGCCTTCAAGAATTATCGTTCAAACCGAATCTTACCCGCGCGATGCTTATAATAACTGGGATATCGTTCAAAAAAACGCATATGTTATTGGCGATTTTGTTTGGACTGCGATGGATTATCTGGGCGAATCCGGTATTGGTCGTTATTATTATCCTGACGAACCGGCGGGCGAACACTGGGTTGGTTCCCTATTTCCCTGGCATGGCGCTTATTGTGGCGACATCGATTTAACGGGATGGCGCAAGCCCATTTCTCATTATAGAAATATATTATGGAACAATACCGAAAAGTTATATATGGCCGTTTGTGAGCCTAATCCCGAAAACGGAAAAATTAAAGAAACTCAATGGTCCGTATGGCCGACATGGGAAAGCTGGACTTGGCCCGGTTACGAAGGAAAAGACATTCAGGTGGAGGTATATTCTAAATATCCCAAAGTTCGTCTTTACCTGAATAACAAACTTGTAGGCGAACAGCCTACTACCAAAGAGCAACAGTTTAAAGCGACATTCACCCTGCCTTTTCATTCAGGTACATTAAAAGCGGTCGGAGTTGAAAATGACAGAGAAGTAGCGTCAGCCATTTTAAGGACCGCGGATAAACCCGCCAAAATAAAGGTAAAAGCAGACCGTACTCAGATTAAAGCTAATGGACAAGATTTATCTTTCGTGACCGTAGAGGTTACTGATGAAAACGGAAACATTCAGCCCAATGCCGATAATCAACTTAAATTCGATATAAAAGGTCCTGGCGTTATTATTGGGGTTGATAATGCCTGTTTAAAAGACCTTGATGCTTATGTAAGTAACACGCGTAAAGCATGGAAAGGTCGGGCACTTGCTGTTATCAGAAGTTCTCAAAATGAGGGAGATATTCGACTTACCATAAGCTCTCCCGGTTTAACCGGAACAACCATAACTATTCATTCAAAAAAACAGGGCATCCCATAAGCATGGTATTCTGTGACAGACGCAAGCTTTAGCGTCTGTCACAGACCCATCACATTTTAGGACACCCTTTTTAATATTTATTCAGGTAAGTATTATCTGACGGTTATCGCCAAAGCCTTCCGGGCTTTACGATTGGATTTCCATCTGCTTAATTTGATTTTCATTTCGTGGCTCAGTAAGTACATGGCCGGAACGAAGATGAGCGTCAGGAATGTGGCGAAGCTCAGTCCAAATATGATGGTCCAGGATAATGGGCCCCAGAACATGACGTTATCTCCTCCAAAATAGATGTGTGGATTAAGCTCGGTAAAGATGGTTTTAAAGTTGATATTCATTCCAATAGCCAAAGGCACCAAACCAAGCATGGTTGCCGTTGCGGTAAGGACAACCGGCGTAATACGGGTGAGTCCCGCCCTGACGATGGCCTCACGCGTATGAACACCCCTGGAGCGTAACACATCTGTAAATTCGACAATCAAAATTCCATTTCGAACCACGATACCTCCCAGGGCGACGATTCCCAAGCCGGTCATGATGATCGAAATCGACATGCCAAAGATGATGATGCCCAGCAGAACACCGATGATGCTGAAGATGACTTCACTCAGAATGATCGTTGTTTTACTCAATGAGTTGAACTGGGAAATAAGGATAAAGAAGATCAAGCCAATGGCAACCATCATGGAGAAGCCCAGGAAATTCTGGGTATCAGCCTGTTCTTCCTGTTCTCCGGTTAGTTTGATTTCTATCCCGTAATGTTTTGGGAATGAAGCAGCCACTTTATTGATTTTGGCAACAATCTCGTTGGCATTGTATCCGGGAACCACAGCAGAAGATAGTGTAATTACCCGTTTCATGTTTTTACGGGTGATGCCTCCATAGGTGTTCGAATACTGAACTTTTGCCACCGTAGAAAGCGGGATTGAACGGAGCTTGCCGGTATTCATGTCCCTGTACGTGATACGCAGATTCATCAGTGCATTGATGTTTTTACGTTGAGCATCGCTATACCTGAGCTGGATAGAATATTCGTCTTCGTCTTCCTTGTATTTTGAAACTTCCTTGCCGAAGACCGCTGTTCTGACTTCCATTCCTATTTGTCCGGTAGTGATCCCTTCGCGGTTAGCCCGTTCCCTGTCAATGTCGATCAGGAGTTCAGGGGTGTTTTCAGCAAAGTTGCTTTTCAGCTCTTCGATTCCTGGAATTTGAATGGAGTCGATATAACTTTTAAACTTATTGGCGTCATCAACCAGATCTGGAAGGTTTTCACCGCTCACCTCGATATTGACAGGTTTTCCGGTAGGCGGGCCCATCCTGTTTTTTTCAACCGATATCTCTGCTCCCGCGATGCCTTTAACGGCTTTACGGATTGCATTGAGGTAGGCATTTGTTGAAATATTCTGACGGAACTTGTGTTCTACAAAATTGATGCTGACTTTCCCTTTGTTTGAAGCTTCGGTACGTTCAAAGCTCTCCTCATCTCCCGCTCCCAAGGCGACATTTGAAATAACCGATTCAACGGCCGGGTTATTCTTACCAAGAAAATTGTTTACCCTGTTTTCAACAATGGTCGTGATGGAATCGGTTACTTTCTGATCGGTACCTTCAGGCGTTTTGATGTAAACGTAAATGTTATTGGGTTGGTTATCCGGGAAGAAAACGACCGGTGGTTTTACGATTCCGGTTA
>JAUZOX010000368.1 GCA_030706265.1 Bacteroidota bacterium
AACGGTATAGCCGATATCGTCAGAAAGGCTTTGTGCTCCGCCGCCCTGAATCATAAAATCCTTGATGACCCTGTGCCAGGGTGATCCATTATAATATTTTTCCTTAACCAGTTTGATGAAATTATCACGGTGCAGTGGCGTTTCATCGTAAAGCCTGATCTTCATAGAACCTAGTTCCGTCTCGATCAGGAAAATATTTTGATTCTTCATACCTAAATTTTTACGTGTATTAAATCGGTCAGATGGAACTCGCATAAATGCCCGGTTCATCTTGTCCGGTTTTTAAAGTCATTATGTTTTTTTTATCTCTTTCCGCTTCAGTATCGTGACTTTCATGACGATATTTTCAAGCGGCCTGTCGTTCCTGTCTGTTGCAACTTTTGAAATCTTCTCAACCACATCCATTCCTTCCACTACTTCTCCGAAAATGCTGTAGGAGGCGTCAAGATGAGGCGTTCCTCCGATGGTCTGATAGATTTCACGTTCTGCTTCGGGAATTACATATTGTTTTTGTTTTTTATACAAGCTGTCGGCCATCATTTCCAGCTGTTTCAGTTGCCGGGTATATGCTGCCGTATCACTTTTCCGGTATTCAGCCAATTTATCCGAAAGAGACTTATCCGAAGCAATGTAATTGTACATCAGATTGTTTCGCTGCATCGTATTGATGCGCATTTCTTCTTTATTCAAACCGGCATTATCATACACCTTGCCAACCACGATATAAAACTGGGAAGCGGAAGATGCCCTCTTCGGGTTTACATCGTCACCCTCCCTTGCAGCAGCCAGCATCCCCTTTTTGTGAAACAGTGCCGGGTTATATTCGAAAGGAATCGTATAGTTCGGTCCGCCGTCACCCAATAGCTGTCCCGGTTGAGCATTTCGGGAATCGGGGTCACCACCCTGGATCATGAAATCACGGATGACCCGGTGAAAGAGTGTTCCATTAAAATAGCCTTTCCGGGCTAATTTGACAAAGTTGTTAGTGTGCAACGGTGTTTGGTTAAACAGTCTTATCCGGATATCGCCATAGGTTGTGCTGATCAGGATAATGGGGTCGTTCTTGGGTCTGGCATAGAGATGACCTGCTACGATGCATACAACTAAAACCAGAACTAACTTCTTCATCTTCATGACCCCTTTCTTGATACCGACCTGCAAATTTACAAAAAATGTGGTTAGCCTTTGATTATCTGATTGACATCTTTTCGGTAAAGCAGTTCCTGCACAGCGGTTCATAGCTTTCGGTCTCACCCAGCATCACCTGTTGACTGTCGGGGACCAACCTGTGAGAATATTGAGCCAGTTCACCACAACTCATACAAATGGCATGAACTTTGGTTACAAATTCGGCAGCAGCCAACAAGTTAGGCATCGGACCAAAGGGGCGGCCCTTGAAATCCATATCAAGACCCGCAACGATGACCCTGATTCCTTTGTCGGCCAGTTGATTGCATACGTCGAGAATCTGATCGTCGAAGAACTGGGCTTCGTCAATGCCCACGACATCAGCATCATTGGCGTAAAGCAGAATTTGGGCAGCATTTTGAACGGGAGTAGAGATAATGGCTTTAGCATCATGTGAAACCACGTTATTTTCATCGTATCTTACATCGATAGCCGGTTTAAAGATTTCAACCTTTTGGCGGGCGATCCGGGCACGATTAAGCCGCCGGATTAATTCTTCGGTCTTGCCGGAAAACATAGATCCGCAAATGACTTCAATCCAACCACGATGATAGATTTTATTGGCCTTTTTTTCCAGAAACATTTAATATGTTGTGATTTAATCGATATCTTTATTCTCTTATTCCGAAAAACAAAAATATTGAAATTCTTTAACCCACGTACAACAGAATATGGATAAGAAGGTTTTAATGAACGAAATATTGACGTTATTAGATAAAGTTAACCGGCAGGCGCAGATTTTAGAACACCTGCCCAACATGGCGCGCATTGATGTTGACTTACTTCTGGCTGAGATCAGGCAGGTTTATGATAAGACACTTGATTTGCAATCGAAAATTGAAAACACTCGCCAGGAATCTAAAAACGAAAACAAAAGCAGCAATTCCTACCACCCTGTTTCAGAAGCCACACCTCCTCCGCCCGTTCACAAGGAGGTCAAAACAGAAGAACCGGTGTTGTTTTCAGAACCGATAATTGAGAAGCCGGCTCCCCCCGTCGACTTTGAGTACATACCGCCTCCAAAGGTTGAAGCACCCAAACCGGTCATAGCTGAGCCTGCGGTGAAGCCTCCGGATCCGGCATCCCAAAAATCGATTCACGAGGTATACGAAGAAAAGACGGAAGACCACAGCCTATTGTCACGCCTGCAATACAATCCCATCAATGATCTCCGGTCTGCTATCGGTATCAGCGATAAGTTCCTGATCATGAATCAACTTTTCAAAGGTTCACTGGAGCAATACAATGGGGCCATCGAACGGTTGAATAATTTTTACAACTATGATGATGCGGAAGTCTTTCTGGGAAGTTTAAAGATTTTGCATGACTGGGCAGATGATTTACCGGCCATCGAAAAGCTGAGTCATTTTGTAAAGCGGCGTTATCAAAAAGAGTAGGTGATTTTTGTCTACTTTTGCTTTCATTAAAAGCAGTTATAAATTGATTTCCGCGGACAGGTATTCCATGCGTATATAACTTATAAAGGTCGCAAGGAATTCACATGGAAGATTCGACGGGTGTTTGTGTTTTTGAAACACGCCCGGTTCATGTAAAATTTTTTCACTGGAACCCTTTTTATAACCATATTCACGATTGATCCTTATTATGGCAAAGCTTTATATTGTCCCAACCCCCATTGGAAATCTTGAAGATTTTACGTTCCGTGCTGTGCGGATACTGAAAGAGGTCGACGTTATTCTGGCAGAAGATACCCGCGTAACCGCAAAGTTGTTGAGCCACTATGGTATTGATAAAAAACTAGTGCCGCATCATCAGCACAATGAACATAAGACGGTCGAATACATTGCCTCGATGATAGCCAATGGAATGAGCCTGGCGCTGGTGACCGATGCCGGAACTCCGGGTATTTCCGATCCCGGATTCATGCTGGTGCGGGAGTGCCTGCGGCAGGGCCTTGAAGTGGAGACACTTCCCGGTGCAACGGCCTTTGTGCCCGCCCTGGTCAATTCGGGTCTTCCTATAGACCGGTTTCTTTTCGAAGGATTTCTTCCCCACAAGAAAGGCAGACAGACCAAACTGAAATGGCTGGCTCAACAACCCTATACGATAGTACTTTACGAATCGCCATATCGTTTGTTAAAGACACTGGACCAGATTGCAGAATTCTTTGGGTCCGATCGACAGGTAAGTGTGGCTCGTGAGTTGACCAAGATATATGAAGAGAACATCCGCGGTACGGTTTCGGAAGTGAAGAGTTATTTTAATCAGAAAACCATCAAGGGTGAGATTGTCATTATCGTTGATGGGTTCGGCTCGAAGCAGGAACGTTCTTCCTCTTCGCAGGAACCGGATGATGAGGAGGAATAAAAAACATATCAGGAGTACAATCTATCAAGCAATACATACAATGGCCTATACTTATGAATATCCAAGACCGGCTGTAACAGCGGATATCGTTCTGTTTTCCCGTTTCGAAAACCGGGACTATGTGTTACTGATTCTTCGGAATAACCCTCCTTTTCAGGGATGTTGGGCTTTACCCGGCGGATTCATCGATATGGATGAAACACTCGAAGAATCCGCATTGCGTGAGCTGGCAGAAGAAACCGGGCTGACGGGGATCAGGCTGAAACAATTCCGTACTTACGGGGATCCGGGAAGGGATCCAAGGCACAGGACTATCACGGTTGTCTACATGGGTGTTTGTGATGGATTG
>JAUZOX010000369.1 GCA_030706265.1 Bacteroidota bacterium
AAGGAATGGATTTATCTTTTCGGCAAAACACACCCACCATCCGTCCGATATTTCTTCCAACCTTAAGTTAGTGAGTCTCGCAAGGATTACCAGTGAGGAGATTATTGACGCCTTGTGTAAAGAAATGAATCATACACCCAGGCCCAGGACATACAGGCAAAGGGCTTTCGATGAATATAAAAGGGCAACGGACGATATCCCGCACAATTCAAAAGAAAACCAAAAGGTCATTATACGGCAAATCAGCTTTCTAAACCGTAATATCCGAAGCATCCATCGATTGCTTGATCTGGTTTCACCCCCGGTCTTTAAGGACAACCGCCTTATCATTACGGAAATTAAACCATGGCCCTTAGACAACATGGTGCTTAGACGGTTTTGGATTATTCAGCAGGTGCTGGAACAACAGATCAGGATGGTTAAAAACGGAAGGACTCATATTTCGGATCGGATCATAGATATCGAACATCCTTATACCCGTCCCCCGATAAATACTGAGGCCCGATTCAGATCGCTTAAAAAGAGAATTCACTTGCTGGAACAGGCTTTTTAAACATTTTATCCGAAAATAATTTGATTAAATGGGTCGTGTGGAACTCGCATGTCAGATTTTCATCTGTGTTTGTGTTTTCAAACATGCTCGTTTCGTCCGATCGAATACAGCTCTGCTGATTCAATCCCCTTTATTTCTGATTTCGATCCTCCCCCCAATGACTCCGGAAGATAACACCGGGGCTCATCTTATCTTTAAAATTTGCAGCATCTCTTTGGATTATACCGGCCCGCTTCCTCATTCACAATCAGTACATCACGATAACCCCGTTCTTAAAGCTGTTTGTCTTTTTTACCCCTAAACAACATAAAATATAGTTTATCCTGAATTCTCACCGGATAACTTTAATTACCACCATCTCTTAAAGCCACCTGTCCTCCATTTTAGCATTATTGTCTGGAAGAATTGTATTTCTAAGCGATAATATTCCAAAACCATTTCTTTTCTAAGCCTGGCAAGTAAAATAAGGGGGGGGTGGCTAAATTTCTATACTTTTTTTACAACTTTTATTATTTTTTAGAGGGGGTGTGTTAATTATTTATATTATTTTTGCGGCATGAGATGTTTTTTACAGGGGGGTATTCTAATAATTAACGCTTTTTTCAAAAGCACCCCCTATTTTAAAGACCCTATTCAAAAAATTAATAAAAATGATTGTAGCAAGCTTTTTTGAATAACCATATCAATTATTAACCAAATCTCTAAAACCATGAAAAAAGTAGTTAAAAGATCATCAGTACCAATTTTACTGACTGCATTGGTTCTGTACATGACTATCAATGTCACCAAGGCAACACCTTCCACCATCATCTGGATACCTTCCGTCGACTTTCAGGGTTTTAAATCATGGCATTTAGGGATGGATACTTACACCCGTATGCAAAAAACAGACGGGGTAAGAGGTGCAGGCATCTTCGACCTGGGATTGACCACCGGCATCTTGCCTTGCAAAAACTTCCAGGCTGAAGTTGGAGTCGATTATTTATCGATGGGTGACAATGTTTATGACGACCATCCCATTTACTTCAACGGGAAAGTCGGTTTTCCTGAAGGGGGGCTCTTTAAAAATTCACCTGCAATCGCAATCGGGGCATACAATGTCGGGTTAAAAAACAATCTGACCAATTATAACATCGTATATGGCGTCATTGGTAAAACCTTACCGGTAGTGGGCAGGCTTTCGGCAGGATACTACACCGGCAATAAAAGACTGCTTGTCGATGAAAGCGGGTCGAAGGTAAATTCGGGCGTCATGCTTTCCTGGGATAGAACAATGACCGAAATATCGGATAAGCTTTGGCTGGCAGTTGATTACCAAAGCAACAAGAACTATCTGGGAGCCTTGAATTTTGGTCTGTCATGGTCATTTTCAAAAAATGTTTCCATGATCTTTGGATACGACATCTACAACAACCAGAAGGCTTATTACAATTCAGCCAATGTCAATGCAAACACCTTCACGGCACAGCTGGATATCAACATATAAACAGAACCGATGAATTTCAGGCTGAAACCGTAAAGATCAAACAGAATCCAAAAGTTCATCCGCTTCTTTCCTTTGCATGAAACGAGCATATTTTGAAAATACAAACACTCGTAAGCCTGGCATACATGCGAGTTCCATACAACCGATTTAATAAGAGTTTTTCACGAATAAAAACTACAATTGAAATAATCTCCGAATTAACAATTATCAAACAACAAGCATTATGAAGAAAATTGAAGCGATTATCCGAAGGGCAAAATTTGAGAAAGTCAAAGAAGCCCTGCATGCTGCAGATATCCAATGGTTTTCATACTGGGATATCACGGGTGCAGGCAAAGAGAGGGAGGATCTGGTAGTCCGAGGGCAGGTATTTGAGTCAAGTTATATCCAGCGTCGAATGTTGTCGATTGTAGTCCGGGATCAGAATCTGGAAAAAGCCATTAATGCCATTATGGAAACCGCACACACCGGTGAATTGGGCGATGGCAAGATCTTCGTGTCCGACATCGAAGAGACCTATCGCATCCGCAATGGCCAGAAAGGTCCGGATTCACTCTATTAAGCAAACACAAAAAAATTTGATCATAAAAAATCCGGCTATTGCTCATTACGGACACCCATCCTCAAACTCCGGTTTTAACGGCTCAAGGGAATGGCCCCCTGCAATAGCCTTCAGGTTTCAATTTAAACAAATAACCCAAAATTACGACAAATGAAAAAGAGTATTATTGCTACAGTGATCATGATGGCAGTATCGGTTCTGCCTGCTGCTGCTCAGGATGTTGCAGCGAAAAAAGTTCCGTATATTGATTTTGGCAACTCGGCATGGATCATTCTCGCCACGGCATTGGTCATGTTCATGACCACCCCGGGGCTGGCGCTTTTCTATGGAGGTCTGGTGCGACGTAAAAACGTACTCAATATTTTGATGCAGTGTTTTATCATCATGGCCCTGATCAGCATTGAATGGGTCATCATCGGTTATAGCATGTCTTTTGGTAGTTCACAGGGCTTTCTGGCTCCCTACATCGGAGGCTTCAACTGGGCATTTTTAAATGGCATCAACATCAACGATGTGAGCCCCTATTTCATCGCTCAGTCCAATGCACGCATTCCACATATTCTTTTTGTAATGTTCCAATGCATGTTTGCGGTTATCACCCCCGCATTGATCATCGGCGCCTTTGCAGAACGAATCAAATTCAAGGGCTTCGTGGTTTTCATCCTTCTTTGGTCGATCCTTGTCTACAATCCGATCGCACACTGGGTCTGGAGTGCTGATGGATGGTTGTTTAAGCTCGGCACACTCGACTTTGCAGGCGGAACGGTTGTACACATCAACGCCGGTATTGCAGCGCTTGTAATGGCCATAATGCTTGGAAAACGTAAAGATTACCGTGGTCACGCCATCCCGCCCCACAACATTCCGTTTGTCGTAATGGGTGCCGCTTTTCTATGGTTTGGCTGGTACGGCTTCAATGCCGGCAGTGCATTGGCCTCTGACGGATTGGCGGTCAGCGCCTTCCTGGTAACCCATATCGCTGCTGCCACCGCTGCTCTGACCTGGGCAATTATCGACTGGATTAAGGAACGCAAACCAACGCTGGTAGGCATTTCAACGGGTGCGGTTGCAGGTCTGGTCGCTATTACTCCCGCAGCAGGATTTGTAGATTTGAAAGGAGCACTCGTGATAGGCATCGTCGTTTCTCTTGTTTGTTATTTCATGGTAGCCATTGTTAAACAAAAAATGGGATACGATGATTCACTCGATGCTTTCGGTGTTCACGGAATCGGCGGTATCGTCGGCGCAGTCCTGACAGGT
>JAUZOX010000037.1 GCA_030706265.1 Bacteroidota bacterium
GAAGTGGAAAACCCCGCTCCAACTGCTTATATGAGCACTTTGCAAAAGATGCCGCCGGATTTGTTGAAATCAAGCCTGGTTTATCGACAAAAGCCCCACAGGCGACTGACGAATATCATGGAGAAAGAAGTCGTCAGGGCAAAAGACACATTGAGTACACAAAACGAGAAAGTCAGTCGCGACACGACCCACTATAATTTTAACCGGTCAGCAATTCTTGCCATCTCCAAGAAAGACACCCTGTTCAAGTTAAAATTCCCGGCATCTTATGCCCTGGTTCAGCTCGATACGCTTCATCCGTCCGCTCCCATTCAACAACGGACATACAATGTTGAATACTTTATAAATGAATTGATCAGCCAGCTTGATTATTCTAATTTATATGAATCGTATCAGCCGTTTACAGGTGGCGGGGGCCCGATTTATCTGAATCCCGGTGTGAATGGGGTCTTGATGGTGGGGGGAACGGACCTGCTCGAAGATTACCGGATTTCAGGCGGCGTCAGAATAAACCCCGACCTGGTCAACAATGAATATTTGCTCAGCTTCGCAAACCTGAAACATCGATTTGATAAAGAACTTGTGTTTCACCGTTCATCTTTGGAGGAAACAGATATTAACGGTTACACCTTGCGCCACCGTATCCATGAGGCATCGTTTATCGGAACATGGCCGTTTAGTAATGTCTTTGCTGCCAAAGGCACATTTTCATTAAGGAATGATCGCGCAATTACACTTGCCGTTGACGAACCCTCCCTATTGCAAAAAGATGTCACGAAAACCTGGGGGTCGTTAAAGGCGGAACTGGTCTATGATAACACACGCGAAATCGAGGTTAATATTCTCCAGGGGACAAGGTTTAAGGCATTTTCGGAATACTACTACCAGTTGAACCAGTATGGAAGCATGGCTTCGGTTGGCCTTGATTTCAGACATTATTTAAGGATAGATCGTTGTTTTATCTGGGCAAACCGCTTTGCCGGAGCCACTTCATTCGGACACGATAAAATTATTTATTACATGGGTGGCGTTGACAACTGGATAGGGGCAACCTTTAATAAAAATATCCCCATTGACTATTCTCAAAACTATGCATATCAAACTTTAGCGACAAACATGCGCGGTTTTGATCAAAATATCCGTAATGGGAATTCGTTCATGGTAATCAATTCCGAACTGCGGCTTCCTGTCTTTAAATATTTCTTAAACAGACCGACACGTATTGGCATAATTGATAATTTCCAGGTCGTGGGGTTTGGTGATATTGGAACAGCCTGGTCGGGTGCCAATCCCTTTCTGAACAATATTCTTTTCACCCGTTATGTGAACCAGTCCCCAATTGGTGTTATTGTCAGAGAACAACGGAACCCTATCGTTGAGGGGATGGGATTTGGACTCAGGAGCAGATTACTCGGATATTTCATTCGGGCAGACTGGGCCTGGGGCATAGAAGAAGGTGTCGTCCAACCAAGAAAATTCTATTTGTCATTGAGTCTTGATTTTTAATAGCTGTCACTCATCATTGGGAATGTCGGGAGATGCAAAGCTTAAACGGAATAATGAGAGCCGTCTTTAGCTGGTACTCTTTGACCTTGCCATTTTCCGGCTTATACGCCTGATCAAATATCGAAATGATATTGCCGCAAACCGATTGAAACCCCAGCCAAACCATCAAGAGAATACTTGATTTATGATCGATAAAATGATCGTAGAAAGTTATTTGGGACCGTTATAAAGAGAATGCCCCAAACTTTTGATATTCCGAAACCTTGTCAAATCCGCATTGCCAACATTTTCCCTGCTCTTACCCTATTTTATTGATTCAACTCCAGGCAGGCAATGGATAAAGTTTTATCCTCTTCCGGCTCTCCACCTAAACAAGGGTATTTGAGGATTATGTAATTTAAGCTACTTCCAAAGAAGGCAACGATAAAAGCGCGGTGCTTGGGTGGATTTATTCACAAATTGTCTTAAAAAGGAATACTGAAAAGAAACTCTTCTAATTAATTCAGACCTTTGCTTCATAAAAATAAGACGTTAAATATTTGATAATTAATTGAAATATAGAAGCATAATAAATAACAATTCAATGAACACTTTATTCGGCGAAGGCAAATCGACGACTGTTTTATGGGTGAAAAAAACTTATTAAGAGGCATACCAACTCATAATCAATATCATAAAATAATTACCGCCCAATTTGTTAATAACTGCATTTGCATTTGCCAACATTCTTGATGTAATTTAATCATTGGAAAACAAGAATAAATAATATTGACCAATTCGTTATAACTTAATATTATACGAATTGTTTACAACAGAACCGGATAAATATTATGGAAAACTTTAAGCCAACAGAAATTAGCCATAAGACTGAATCTGAATCAAATAGAAACGAATTTTACGATCAATTATTAGAGAAAAGGATTCGTCCACATTTTCGTCCGGGGGAATCGCTTCATATCGACGAAGCGGTAGGAAAAGAAGAAACAATGCAAGAAAATATGATTGAAATGAAAACTAAGACGGGAAGTTTAAGTAAATATTCTCACGAGGAGGTAATTGCTGCTTCGACCGAATACTTTAAAGGGGATACATTGGCGGCCAACGTATGGATGAATAAATATGCCCTTAAAGATAGTGATGGAAATATATATGAAAAGACACCCGATGACATGCATCGTCGTTTAGCTGGCGAGATTGCAAGAATCGAAAAGAAATATCCGAATCCTTTGAATGAAGATGAATTGTTTGATCTTTTCAAAGATTTTCAATATATCATTCCACAGGGTAGTCCGATGGCCGGTATCGGTAACGAATTTCAAATATCTTCATTGTCAAATTGCTTTGTGATTGGGGACGATAGAAATATGGATTCGTACGGCGGTATTATGCGGATCGATCAGGAGCAGGTACAACTCATGAAACGCAGGGGTGGCGTCGGGCACGATCTTTCGCATATCCGTCCTGCAGGGAGTCCTGTCAAGAATAGTGCGCTTACCTCAACTGGAATCGTTCCATTTATGGAACGTTATTCAAACTCCACCCGCGAAGTAGCTCAGGATGGTCGTCGGGGCGCCTTAATGCTTTCAATCAGCATCCAGCATCCGGATTCGGAGAATTTCATCGATGCAAAGCTTGAACAGGGAAAAGTAACAGGTGCCAATGTGTCTGTTAAGATCGACGATGAATTCATGCGCTGTGTACAATCGGGAGAAAAATACATTCAAAGATACCCGATTGGAGCTGCTAATCCCTCATTTACCCGGGAGATTGATGCCAAGGCATTGTGGAACAAGATCATCCATAATGCATGGTCGTCTGCCGAACCCGGTGTCCTCTTCTGGGATACGATAATCCGGGAATCGGTTCCGGATGTATATGCAGATCAGGGTTTCAAGACTCTCTCAACCAATCCCTGCGGCGAAATCCCTTTATGCGCTTATGACAGTTGCCGGCTAATTGCCTTAAATCTTTACAGCTACGTCGACAATCCTTTTACCGCGGATGCTTCATTCAATACCGAGCTTTTCTCAATACATGCCCATTATGCTCAACGCATTATGGATGACATCATTGATCTGGAGCTTGAGAAAATTGACGGGATACTGAAAAAAGTAAATGAAGATCCCGAAGATAATGAGACCAAAAGAATTGAACGCAGATTATGGGAAAATATTCGTGAGAAGTGTATTCAGGGCCGCAGAACAGGCATCGGCATAACAGCCGAAGGCGATATGCTTGCCGCATTAAATGTCCGTTATGGCTCTGATACCGCTATTGATTTTTCGGTGGAAATCCATAAGCTGCTGGCTGTTGAAGTCTATCGTGCATCAGTTGAATTGGCAAAAGAACGCGGTGCTTTCCCGGTTTATAATGCCGAACGTGAAAAAGACAATCCGTTTATAAACCGCCTGAGAGAGGAAGCACCCGGTGTTTACAATAGTATGGTCCGGTACGGCAGACGCAATATTGCCATGCTGACCATCGCACCCACGGGCTCTGTTAGTATTTGCACTCAAACCACATCCGGAATCGAGCCGGTATTTATGGTTAATTATAAGCGTCGTCGTAAGGTGAATCCAAATGACAAGAACGTAACCATAAGCTTCGTCGATGAAGTAGGGGATTCATGGGAAGAATACAACGTGTTCCATCCCAAGTTCCTGACCTGGCTGGAGGTTAACGGCTATAGTGTTGACGAGGTAATTCACTATTCTGATGACAAACTGAATCCCATTATTGCAAAGTCGCCTTATTATAAAGCCACCTCGGCCGATATTGATTGGGTTAACAAAGTCCGTATGCAGGGTGCCATCCAAAAGTGGGTCGATCATTCTATCAGTGTAACCGTTAACCTTCCCAAGGACGTAACTGAAGAACTGGTAAGCAAGGTTTATCAGACTGCATGGGAATCAGGATGCAAGGGGATGACCATTTACAGGGAAGGATCACGTTCCGGAGTTTTGGTAAGCAATGAAAAGGAATCGAAAGAACCCGAATTTAAAGAAACCAAAGCCCCATCCCGTCCTAAAAAACTGGAAGCAGATGTTGTTCGGTTCCAAAATGATTATGAAAAGTGGATCGCAGTTGTGGGTCTTTATGACGAAAAGCCTTATGAAATATTTACCGGTAAGGCCGATAGCTTCTTTTTGCCACAATGGGTTAACAAAGGTTGGGTCATTCGGGTAAAACCTGAAGAAGGACAACGTGCCCGTTACGACTTCCAGTTTAATGATAAAGATGGGTATAAGGTAACGGTTGAAGGACTTTCCAGAATGTTTGACAAGGAATTCTGGAACTATGCCAAACTGATTTCAGGAATTCTAAGACATGGTATGCCTTTGATCTATGTGATAAACCTCATTGAAAATCTGACCTTTGATGTGGAATCGATCAATACCTGGAGAAATGGTGTAGTGAGAGCACTTAAACGCTATATTCCGGACGGGACCAAAGCACAGGGAAGCAAGTGCCCGCAATGTGGAGACACCGAAAATCTGGTTTATAAAGAAGGATGTCTTACCTGCATGAGTTGCGGCTACTCAAAGTGTGGATAAAAATTGAATACAGACGCGTGTATATAAAAGAGGCTGTCTCAGGAATATTTTAAAATAGGATTGAGACAGCCTCACATTTTTTAGCATCTATCTGCTTTGGTTTTTAGCATTCTGTTTTTTTGATCAATGTATAAACACTTTTTCTGACAGCTTCAAAGACTTACAAGACGGTCCCGAACTTTTAGGACAGCCTCTACTTGTTTTTATCTTTCAGAAAGTCGATGTTTCGTTTCAGTCCGGAATACTTGGCCCGTTTAATGGCTGAATCTTTAAAAATTTCGTCAAACCGTTCCTGTGTCAACGTATCCCATTCCTGTTTGGAAAGGTTTAATAAAGACATGTTCGGCTGAAAATCAGCATGTGTATGAGGCTTCAGCGCTTTATTCCAGGGACAGGCATCCTGACAGGCATCGCAGGCAAAAATCCATTCCTTGTTTAATCCGCTGAACTCTTCGGGCAGTTGATCATCTTTGAGTTCCATCGTCAAATAGGCAATGCATTTGCGGGCATCAATCTTGCCCGGTTCGGTAATGGCTTTCGTTGGACAGGCATTAATGCATCGCGTACACGATCCGCACAGATTACCAACAAAGGGTCTATCCGGTTCCAGATCAAGTGTCGTGATCATTTCTCCAATAAAAAAGAAAGAACCTCTTCGCGGAACGATGAGCAAAGAATGTTTTCCGGTCCAGCCCAATCCTGCTTTTTTTGCCCAGGCTTTTTCAAGCACTGGCGCCGAGTCGGCGAAGACCCTGTAAGTATGACCAGGAGCTATCTGACTGATATAATTACCTAAAAGATTAAGCTTTTCTTTGATAGTGATATGATAATCTTTCCCATAAGCATATTTGCCAATTTTATATTCAGCGGCTTCATTTTGAAATGAGGGCGGATAATAATAAAAAAGGACCACAATTACGGATTTACCATTATCCGTCAGATATCTGGGATCAAGTCTCTTATCAAGATTATTGGCCATGTAAGCCATCTGCCCATTGAATCCTTTTTCAAGCCACGCTTTCAGAAGGGGTTCTTCATTTTCCAACCGTTCAGCACTTGCAATTCCGCAGGCATCAAAACCAAGCTCAATTGCCTTGGCTTTAATAAGTTGACTAAGGTCGTGCTTTTCAATACTATTCATCGAAGAGTTTTTGTTGTGATCCTGCAAAACGAACCCTGCTCAGGTGCCGGTATGCCATATCCGTGACCTCACGACCACGGGGGGTTCTGACTAAAAAACCTTCCTGGATAAGGAAAGGTTCATAAACTTCCTCAATAGTGCCTGAGTCTTCGCCAACAGCCGTTGAAATAGTGGTCAGGCCGACAGGTCCTCCCTTGAACTTATCAATAATAGTGGTCAGAATCCGGTTATCCATCTCATCGAGACCATATTTATCTACATTTAAAGCTTCGAGAGAATATTGTGTGATAGCCATGTCGATAGCTCCATTTCCTTTTATCTGGGCAAAATCGCGGACCCTCCGGAGCAGAAGATTGGCAATACGAGGAGTACCCCGGCTTCGGCGTGCTATCTCATGAGCTGCTTCAGCAGTGATCTCGACCCTGAGTATACCGGCTGATCGTAATATGATGCGTTGCAATGTGTCGGCATCATAATACTGCAAACGCGTATTGATTCCAAAACGGGAGCGAAGTGGAGCCGTTAACAAACCCGAACGTGTGGTCGCGCCCACAAGGGTGAACGGATTAAGGGCTATTTGAATGCTACGTGCATTGGGACCACTCTCAATCATAATATCGATCTTGAAATCCTCCATAGCCGAATAGAGGTACTCTTCAACCACAGAACTCAGCCGGTGTATTTCATCGATGAACAACACATCATTGGGTTCCAGGTTGGTTAGCAATCCTGCCAGATCACCCGGTTTATCCATCACCGGACCTGACGTAATCTTGATTCCCACCCCCAATTCATTTGCAATAATGTGAGAAAGGGTCGTCTTACCCAGTCCGGGAGGGCCATGGAGTAACACGTGATCAAGTGGTTCACCCCGTAAACGGGCAGCCTGAACAAAAATTCGAAGATTCTCAACCGCACTTGCCTGTCCTGAAAAGTCATCAAATGCTGAAGGCCTTAAAACCTGTTCAATTTCTTTATCCGTTGGTGTTAACCATTCTCCTTTTGCATCAAGATTCGCGTTCATCAAATACTTATTAGTCTGTACATAAACAGACAAAATTAGTTAAAATCATTCAATTGTCGGGTGAGAATAAATTTTCATATAATGGCTCGATCTGGTGTGAAAATATCTATATTAGCATTTATAAAAACGGAGGGTAAAATGAAAAATATTCTGGTCGGAATAGATTTCTCCAAAGGTTCGTTACATGCTTTGGAATATGCGATAAACCTTGCCAATATTACATTTTCCGATGTTATCATGCTTTGGGTCGATAACCTTCTTGAACCTGAAAACGGTCATATTCTTGGCGAGCAGGAAGAATATAAAGATGAAGCGTCACAAAACATTACAGAACTAATGGAAAATTGGGCCCCAAAATTAATTAACGGGAAGCTTCATTATAAAATACGTAAAGGGAAGGTTTATTCTGAGATAGCCATTCAGGCCAAGCTCAGCAAATCGAGTTTCGTCGTTACCGGCACACACGAAAAAGCCGGATTTGATGAATTTTCAGCCAGTAATGACGCCTACCGGGTTGTCACATCTGCACCATGTCCTGTTATCACGATCCATCCCAATTATCAATCGCTAAATAACTTTAATCGCATTTTACTGCCGATAGACACAACTTCATCTACAATGCAAAAAGTACCGGTTATCGTTGAGCTGGCCGGATTGATAAAATCGGATATCCATATTCTTGGGTTAAATGGAACAGGTCTTGTTTCATTACAAAAAAAGGTAGACGATAATGTACGCAAGGTTGAACAAATGTTACAGGAGCTAAAAATAGCTTCGACAACAGAGATTATCAAGAACTCCAATATCACGCAAACTATCCTTACCTGTGCCGATAGAATTGAAGCAGGACTTATTTCAATTATGACCGAACAAGAGCCATCTCAAAGCAGTCTGATGATGGGCCCACAGGCTCAGCATATCATCAGCATGAGTACCGTACCTGTTTTAAGCATTCAGCCACAGAAGTAATCGTGAGGGAACAATAAAAATCATGTTTTATGGTTATCATTAATGCCATGGGGTATGTATATCTGACTTTTCAATGTATCTAAATGAGTTATAAAAATTTTTTCCTATTCTTTTTCTTCCTCTCTTCGAGTGTGCTTGCATATGCTCAAAATGCTGAAGATTATTCTTATGTATCCAGAGATCCAAGGGTCGATCGCTTAGTTGAAAAACATCGTCAATACAACCAGTCTAATCCCGGAGTAGATGGATTTCGGGTGCAGATATTCTTCGACTCAGGTAATAATTCTAAAAAGGCTGCCCAAAACGCACGTGAGCGATTCATGGAAAGCTATCCTGGTTTAAATGCTTACCTTACTTATAAATCGCCCTATTACAGGGTACGGGTAGGTGATTTTCGAACAAAACTGGAAGCACAGGGCTTCTTATTTCAAATAGCCACCGTTTATCCTAATGCTTTTACTGTTCCAGACCGTGTCCAGATTAACAGGAACGTAGAATAATCAAAACTTTTACGTATTTATTGTGTTTATTGATTGGAATTCTAATCGGTAAACTACTATCTGACTATTGATTTTAGCTCTTCATTTTTGTATCTTAGCTTATAAATTAGTAGCATATGAAACGAGCATGTTTGGAAATACAAACACCGATTAAAATCTCATGTGCGAGTTCCATACGACCAATTTAATCAAATTATTTACTGATGAAAAGCTTTCTGGTTGCCATCGATTTTTCAAATTGCTCGGTAAATGCGCTCATGCATGCTGCACAATTGGCCCATCTCACCAATGCGCGTATTGAAATGATCTGGGTGAATAATCCTGCAAAGACGAAAGTAAGTATTGAAGATTATACCTCAACCGAATTAATCGACGAGATAAACGACCAATTTAAACAACTTGCAAATAAACTCCAGGATAAATATATAGGTCTCAATGTCGATTATTTGATCAGAGAAGGAAAGGTCTATAAAGAGGTCAAACAACAGGCACTAGAAAGCAGCAGCCAGCTGATTGTTGCCGGTACGCACGGCAAAACAGGTCTTGAGAAGTTCTGGATCGGAAGTAATGTTTATCGCATCGTAAGTACTGCTCCGTGTCCCGTACTCACCGTTAGGACCGGTGTTAACGTCAACGATCGTATCGATACCATCGTAATGCCCATCGATAGTACGATGGAAACACGTGAAAAAGTTACCATCACCGGAGAAATTGCCCAGGCCATCCATGCAAAAGTGGTCGTCCTGAAGCTTTATTCCAAGAATATGATTGAAGTGAGGGATTCGGTAGATATTTATGCCGAACAGGTTGTTGATTACCTGAGAGAAGAAGGGGTTGAAGTTGATTTGGATGTTGAACGCGCTGCCAATCTTACCGAAACGACGATCGACTATGCCAAAAGAACAAATGCCAACCTGATTGTGATCATGACAGAACAGGAAAAAAAGGTAACCAATTTCCTGATTGGCAATTATGCTCATCAAATGATCAATACCTCCCCCCTGCCTGTGATATCCGTAAGGCCAAGAATGCCTTAAACAAAAAAGTGGCTCTGTTTCAGAGCCACTTTTTTGTTTAAAAACACAGATGATTAGTTTCTATCAAGACAATTTAAATCTTCAAAAGCAACTTTTAAACGGGCAACCATTGATTTCTGCCCTTCGAACAGCCATTTTCTCGGATCATAATATTTCTTGTTAGGTTTGTCGTCTCCTTCCGGATTACCGATCTGACCTTGCAGATAGCCTTCATTTTTCTTGTAGAAATCAAGAACACCTTTCCATGTAGCCCATTGTGTGTCGGTATCAATGTTCATCTTGATAACACCATATGAAATGGCTTCGCGAATTTCTTCACGTGATGAACCGGAACCGCCATGGAATACAAAGTTTACAGGTTTCTCAGCGGTATGATAATTTTTCTGGATATACTCCTGTGAATTACGCAAAATCTTGGGTTCGAGTTTAACATTCCCTGGTTTGTAAACACCATGTACATTACCAAATGATGCAGCAATGGTAAACTTATCACTGATCTTTAACAATTCAGTATAAGCAAGGGCAACGTCGGCTGGTTGAGTATATAGTCTTGAGCTTTCCAAACCGGAATTATCAACGCCATCTTCTTCTCCACCTGTACAACCCAATTCAAGCTCAAGAGTCATCCCTATTTTGCTCATGCGGGTTAAATATTTTTTACAGATTTCAATGTTCTCAAGCAATGGTTCAACAGAAAGATCAAGCATATGTGAGCTGAACAATGGTTTTCCATACTGCTCAAAATGTTTTTCACTTGCTTCGAGTAAACCATCTATCCATGGAAGTAATTTTTTTGCGGCATGGTCTGTATGAACTACAACCGGGATACCATAAAATTCTGCCATGCGATGAATATGCTCAGCACCTGATATTGCACCAGCAATAGCTGCTTTTTCTCCGTCATTTGAAAGGAACTTTCCGGCTGTAAAATGAGCTCCACCATTGGAGAACTGAATGATAACCGGAGAGTTAACTTCTTTTGCAGCCTGCATTACAGCATTGATCGAGTCAGTGCCTACAACATTAACTGCGGGTATTGCAAATTGATTTGCCTTTGCAATACGAAATAATTCTTGAACACTGTCTCCGGTTACTACGCCGGGAGCCACTTTACTAAAAACTTTCTCTGACATAATTGTTTGATTTAATGAACTTTCTGTTCAAAATGATTTATTAACAAATATATAAAAAATTTTTACCCTATGCAATTTTTGTACTTTTGTGTTAAAATTCTCCTTTTATGAAAAAGATGATGACGGGCGAAACTTTACGGGATCTTTTCCGGGAGATTGGGGCTGATCGCATCTCGGGATCAGCGTCCGTATTAAAAGATATTGTGTCGGCCTTAAACAAATATCTGCTTACCAATCCTGCGCCCAATTACAGCATGCTTGAAGATCAGATGGCTTTCCTGAGTGTAGTATTTGACCGATTTGCTGTACTGAGGCACTTTTTGAAGACTTTCATCCAGATGCTTCATCAACATATCGATCATGACAGATTGCTGCATTTTGTAGTACACTACAGTCAGGAATGGGCCCGTGCACCTTACGATGCAGCCGAATATCTGCTAAAGGATGTCACACTGGAACACAAAAAGGTGATGTTGTATAGCAACAGTTCGAGTCTGCATGCCCTTTGTGAGGTTTTGGCTCAACGCAGGACCGACGTATCTTTTATACAGTGCCATTCATTTCCTGCCGGCGAAGGGAAAAACCAGGCCCGTAAAATTATCGGACTGGGTTTTGAAGTCACATTTATTGCCGATGCCGCCATCCCTTTATTTATGGCTCAGACCGATTTGGTCGTCATGGGGGCGGATTTAATTTACCACGACACCTTTCTTAATAAAACAGGCTCTTTTAGCGTCGCATTAGCCGCAAACTATTTCAATAAACCGTTATATGTGTTATCCGATTCACGTAAAGTGGAAGAGACCAACAAAGTTTCCGACATGGAAACCGCCCGTGAAAGCCATATATTATGGAGAAATCCACCGGAAGGGATTACCCCTGTCAATATTTATTTCGAAAGCGTGCCCCGGGACCTGGTAACCGCCATTTATCTGGAATCCGGGTTGCTGGTTTGAGATTCTGCCAGCAATGATTTTACAGATTCACCTTATTTTTTT
Organism: Bacteroidota bacterium; assembly: GCA_030706265.1. Classification (GTDB taxonomy): domain Bacteria; phylum Bacteroidota; class Bacteroidia; order Bacteroidales; family Cfx3-03; genus Cfx3-03. The sequence goes on from JAUZOX010000037.1 coordinate 11,863, forward strand.
ATCTCTTCGCCCCCAATTTCATGATCATGACTTGTGCTTGGCTTGATTGAATTATTTTTATACCTTTGCATTAAAATGAGGGCCTCGTAGTTCAGCTGAATAGAACGTCAGATTCCGGTTCTGAAAGTCGAGGGTTTGAATCCCCCCGAGGTCACAAATGATAAAAAGCGTGTCTTACAAATAAAATAGGAGACACGCTTTTTTTATTGTAATCATTTTTATACTAAACAATTTTGTCCCTTACTGAAATTGGTATACACTTTGGGTCTGCAGAAAAACTCAGCAGAGAGTTTTAAGCTATCCTTTTCAGACCTGGATTGAAGCACCGACACCCTGCTTTGTCCTGAATATCTTCTGTAAATGCCGTTGAGGATTTTCACGGTGCCTTTGCTGAAAAACTTTTTTAACTTATTTGATAAGCGGCATAGCGGAGCCACCCCGGCCAATTTGACCATGTAAAGCACCATGAAGATGCAGGCGATCCGGGATTCGCCGGTATCTTTGAGCCTGGCCCTGATCCGGCCTAAATTCTATGCGTTTTTGGCTTGTCCGAACTTACCCACTATGGCTTTCATTCTCCCTGACTCGCATATCTTAAAGCCCCTTTCTTTAATAATGAAGTGCAATCCAAAAAAAAAGACCCTTTTTGAGCCTTGATGAAAGAGTTTCGGAAAAGGGTTAGGATATTGGTATATGAAGTGTATATAAAGGGTATATAATTGGTCCCTGTC
>JAUZOX010000370.1 GCA_030706265.1 Bacteroidota bacterium
AACATTTAAACGGGGAATGCCATCTTTTCCGACATACCCGCCAGTGCTCTTAAAGTTTTGATCGCCTCCGGAACAAAAGGCCTTATCGCCTTCCCCGGTAAGAACAATGACATCTATATCGGCATCTTCCCTGCAAATGCGCATCGCATCCACCATCTCGGCTACCGTGGTAGGCGTAAAAGCATTCCGGTAACGGGGACGATTAATCGTAATCTTAGCTATCCGTTCGAAGATTTCAAAACGAATTTCGTCGTAAGCCTTAATAGTTTTCCAATCGCGGGTCATAAATATATGTTTAAATCAAAAAGTTCATCTGTTAATGATTCGTATTAAAAAGGTTGTATGGAACTTGCATGGAGAATTTTTATACGGTTATTACTTTATTAATTGGTCGTATAGAGCTCGCATAAATGCTCGGTTCATTGGTATTTGTGATTTTCAATCATGCTCGTTTCATCAGGGTGTCAGGATCGAATGCTTCTCTCAGCAATAAACTTAAAATAGGAAGAAAGCACGTCTGCATTTTCTTCATTTGAAGTGAATATTTCCAAAATCTTTGCTTTTGTTGATTCAACATATAGCAAAGGCAATTGTTCTTTCATTTCTCCCATAGAAGCACACGATGCATAATCCAGCCCGTAGGCCAAGGCAATATTTTCAGCGGTAAAGTTGTGCCTGGTTTCAAAGTATTCTTCCAGCTCCGGCACACTGGATGGGCCATCGATAATCCGGAAGATGCCACCTCCTCCATTGTTGATCAGTATTATCCGCAGATTTGAGGGTACATGCTGATGCCACAATCCATTGGTATCGTAAAAGAAGGCCATATCCCCCACGATCAACGTCGTGAGCCTGCGGGATGAAATGGCGGCTCCAACGGCTGTTGAAACACATCCGTCGATTCCGCTTGTGCCCCTGTTTCCAAAATAATGCAAGGACTTAAACGCGTTAAACAACTGAATATACCGGACGGGGGTACTATTTCCCATTTGTACATCAGATCCTTCAGGGATGGATTGTAAAACAGCATCGAATACGCTCATATCCGACCATTTTAAATCGAGAACATACTCCTTGTGGGCTGCGGCTGCAACGGCATCTTTTTCAAGCCAGATGTCGCGGTAATTTGAAGTTACGGGTGAGATGTAATCCATGAGTTGCTTAAAGAAGACTTCAGGTTGAAGCGGAATATGGTCCGTCAGGCTCTGGTAGGTGTCGATATGCAATTCATCAGGATCGATGTGCCAATGGCGTACTGGTTTATGGCGACGGATAAGTGCCTTCACCTTCTTTGATACGACAGGTCCTCCAAAGGTAATCAGCAGGTCCGGAGTAAAGGCATTCTCCTCACTTTTGGAAATGGCAGCAAGTACCCGGTCGATACAGGCAACCGAATGATCTAATGCCAAGTTGGAAATTGACTCGGTCAAAATGATAAGTGAAGGATCAATATTCAGTTTGGGAAGAAGCTCCTGAATGGAGTTTTCAGGAATCAATCCACCGCAAAGCATCATCTTGCGTCTGCAACCGTTCCATTCGCCGGCTAATTTTCGAATCACTTCATCACTAAGCACAGAATGAATGCTCAATGATGAAGACAATTTTACCGTTTGTTCTTCAGCTTTTTCCTGCCGGTAAAGCGGTTCGCGCATTGGGACGTTGATATGCACCGGGCCTTTGACAGGGCCCATGGCGATATCCAGCGTTTCGGATACCATTCGTTGCAGATACCAGAAATCTTCTTCCGCAGAAGGTTCCTGAGGCAACGTGACTGAACGGCGAACGAAGTTTTTATACATTTCGTGTTGAAGGATGGCCTGGCCATCTGCCTGACCGATCCATTCCGCAGGCCGATCGGCCGTTATGGCTACTAATGGAATCCGTTGATAATACGCCTCTGCCATGGCAGGGGAATAGTTTAACGGTGCCGTCCCCGAGGTGCAAATGACTGCAGCCGGACGCCCGGATTGCTGAGCCATGCCCAATGCCACAAAAGCGGCACTCCTCTCGTCAGGAACCACCAAACACCTGAAAGCCTTGTCACGTGTAAATTCGATCACCAGGGAGGCATTGCGCGACCCGGGTGATATGATAATGTCTGTCAGCCCCTTAGCCTTGCATATGGCTACGAGCAGGCGTATTCCTTTTTTATCAGAGTGCATCTTGATTCTTTCCTGCTAAATTGCATAATTTTTCTATCACATCCAATAAAGTATGTGCCTTAAAATAAGTTTCTTCCCATTCTTGTTCCGGAACAGAGGCCGCCGTGATCCCCCCTCCCACAAATAAAGAAGGCTTTCCACCGACCCAACGCATGCAGCGAAGGTTTACGAACAGCTCTAATTCATCCTGACTTACCGGACCCATAAATCCGGCATAATATTCCCGGTCATAAGGTTCTATCGAATGAATTACTTTCAAGGCTTCCTCTTTGGGCAGTCCACAAACAGCAGGTGTGGGATGTAATTCTTTGATCAACTTCAGTATTTGGAATCGGGGTGGTATTGAAAAATGAATATCGGTTTTAAGATGAACCAGATTTCCGGCTTGCATCGAACGCGGTCCATCATATTCAATTGAATCAATGTGATTATCCCCGAGTACCTTAAGAATATAATCAGTAACCAGTTGTTGCTCTTCTTTTTCCTTGACATTCCAATCAGAGATGTCAGGCAGGACCCCTTCATAACGTCGGGTAGCAGCAAGCGCGGTGGTATGCGCTTTCTGATGCTCCACCTTCAGCAATCTCTCGGGCGTCGCCCCAAGCCAGGTATAGACACCGGGGATATGAACCAGGGAGACAAAGGCATCGGGATATCGGTTACCAAGCTGGATAAAAAGATCGGGAGCCAACGATTCATCTGGCCCATCGTTATCGATTCTCCTTGAAAGCACGCACTTGTGTAAGGAGCCCTCCTTCATCATCCGGGTCAATGTTTCAACCCGCTCACAATAGGTTGACTTTTCGTCCGGAAGATCGTTTGGAACAGATGAAGTAAATGTTTTTTCAAATCCGGTAGATTCAGAATCAACGGTCTTAGGGTATAAAACGAGGGCTGGATATTTTCCCGCTGCATTAAACGGAGAAAAGATGAAGGCTTCTTTTTCCGGCAGAAGTCCTTCATGCAATATTTCGACAGATGCTTTAAATCCTTTATATTTTTTTTCGCCCGGTTTTCTCCAAACTACGAACGAATGGTTGTTCATCCATGATGGCCAGTCTATCAATGTATCGATAATTTCCAGGTTCTTCTTCATTGTTATATCAAACCCTAACAATCATATTTGTAAGGCGACTAACAGTAACAAGTTTATCTTGTTCATTGGTGACGATGATTTCGATGACGTGAGAACGGGCTCCCTTGTGGATAACCCTCGCCCTGGCATAGACATACCCTTTTTTTACACTCGAGATATGGTTTGCATTTATTTCCATTCCTTTGGCCGTATAGCCGCTATCCCCCAGCAAGGCAAGACTCAACGCGCTCCCCACAGATTCAATCAATGCCATGGTCGCTCCCCCGTGCAGTATCTGGTAAGGTTGCCATGTTGTCTTATTCACCGGCATCCTGGCGCACAAATAATCTTCCCCGATCTCAGTATAGACAATACCCAGATGCTCCATCAAGGTACCGGGACAGAGTGAATTCAATTCCTCAAGCGTCATCATATAATCATAAAGGCGAAAGGGCCTTATTGGTTTTCAAATTTCAAGCGTTTGCCACACTTCTCATAATACCGCATTCCTTCTTCATTGGCTATTCCGCGGATAAAATGATCAAACATGGCATCGAAGATGATATTAAACGAATATTTTTCAGAAGGGAAGAAATCCGGATTGTGGAT
>JAUZOX010000371.1 GCA_030706265.1 Bacteroidota bacterium
AATGGCGTTCCCCAATAACGTGAACGTGACAGGTTCCAGTCGACCAGGTTTTCCAGCCAGTTGCCAAAACGCCCCGAACCTGTTGCAGCAGGTTTCCAGTTGATGGTCTTGTTCAACTCGATCATTCTTTCCTTAACCGCTGTGCTTTTGATAAACCAGGAATCAAGCGGATAATAAAGTATGGGCTTATCGGTCCGCCAGCAATGAGGATAAGAGTGCTCGTATTTTTCAGTCTTAAAGGCTCTATTTTCTTTCTTGAGTTTTACGATCAGGTCAACATCGACACTCACGGTCGTTTTGGGATCGTAATCTTCTTCGTATTCGGCTTTTACATAGCGACCAGCGAATTCACCCATCACATCCGTAAAACGACCACGCTTGTCCACCAGGGTCAACGAGCCGATGCCATTGGCCTTACCAACACGAAAGTCGTCCGCACCAAAGCTTGGAGCAATATGAACAATACCGGTACCGTCTTCAGTGGTAACAAAGTCCCCGGTGATCACCCGAAATGCATCGCCGTCTTCAGGCTGTGCATAGGGCAACAATTGCTCATAGCGGATACCTACCAGATCTGTTCCCATGCATTCGCCCACAACCTCAAAAGGAATTGCCTTCTGACCGGGTTCATAGGAACTCAATTCAAGCCCCGCATTTTTGGCCGGGAAAAACTTTTCCAGCAACGGCTTTCCAAGGACAACCGTAATTGGCTGATATGTATATGGATTGTAGGTTTTTACCGTAACATATTCTATCCTGGGACCAACGCAAAGCGCGGTATTCGAAGGAAGTGTCCACGGAGTAGTTGTCCAGGCAATGATAAAGAGATCGCCATGAACATCCTTAAAAAGAAAGTCGCTTTTTTCGTTTCTGATTACTTTAAACTGGGCTACCACCGTGTTATCTTTTACATCCCGATAGCACCCCGGCTGATTCAGTTCATGAGAACTTAAACCGGTACCCGCAGCAGGTGAATAGGGCTGAATGGTGTAGCCCTTGTAAATCAGTCCCTTTTCATAGAGTTTGGACAACAAATACCAAAGCGTTTCAATGTATTTGTTTTCAAACGTGATATAAGGATCATCCAGATCAACCCAATATCCGACTTTTAAGGTCAGGTCGTCCCACAGGTCCTTGTATTTCATGACTTCCTTGCGGCAAGCCTTATTATATTCCTCGACAGAAATTGTTTTACCGATATCCTCTTTTGTGATACCCAGCGTCTTTTCAACACTCAGTTCAATTGGCAGCCCATGGGTGTCCCAACCGGCTTTGCGGGCAACGTAGTAACCGTTCATGGTTTTGAAACGACAAAAAATATCTTTAATCGTACGGGCCATGGCATGATGAATTCCCGGCTGTCCATTGGCAGAGGGAGGTCCTTCGTAGAAAATGTAAGGCGTATGATCCCTCCCCTTCTCCAGGCTTTTCTCAAAGACTTTCTGTTCGTCCCAAAACTTTAGTACGTCCTTCCCAATTTGAGGAAGGTTTAAATGTTTGTATTCTTTGTATTTCTTCATTACTGAACCCATTATTCTGATCTGAAAATTGCGTGCAAAGTTATAAAAATTTGAGATTGAATGTATAGGTGGTCTATTTGAAAGAATATTCGTCGAAAACGGATGTACTTTGAACCGCCCGGTAAAAGCGAATATTGTTAAAACACTTGGTACGGCCGGCTTTTTATCAGGATTAAATCTACAGTTCCGTAATAATCCGGGAAGATTAAACCAAATCAAATAAGGTCAGAATCAGCTTCGGAGGTCGCTTTTTTACTTAAAATCTGTTATCAACCCTTGTGTTTTTTCCGGTAATCGGAAGGTGATGTCAGCATCACTTTACAAAACAGCCTGGAAAAATAATACGGATCCTCAAAGCCAAGGCTTGAAGAGACTTCTTTTATTCGCAGGGTGGTGGTGTCGAGCAGGTGACAGGCCCGTTGAATCTTTAAATAAATAAAATACTCCATCGGCGACCTGTTTGTCCGTCTCCTGAAAAGGGCAGAGAAGTGCGACGGCGACAAATTGACGGCCCGGGCGATTTCATCGAGCCTGAGTTTATGATAGACCCTGGACTGCATAAAGACCATGGCGGTTTCGCACACGTCCCTGGGCGTGGACCTTATGCCCCGGTCATAAATCCGGTTGTACCGGAACATGGCCAGTAAATGGCCCAGGCAAAAGTGCACATACGAAAGATTTTCCGTGCTCAAACCAATACCGAGTATTTGAATGATCTCTTCGAAAAGGGTAATTCTCGAGTCGTTTTCCCTGAGCTCGACAATTCCCAATAGTTCATTGTCCGGTAGCGCAAAATGTTCCGATTGCCATCCGGAGAAGTGGACCCAGTATATACTCCATGGATCGTCACGGTCGGCGCCATAGGCATGCATCTGGTTCGGCGGCAGGATAAAAAACTCTCCTGCCGAGACCTCCTTTCTTTCCTGATTGACCTGAAACCATCCCTTTCCGGCGACACAAAAAATCAGGATACGTTCCGGAGCACCTTCCTTTCTCTCCCTGTTATGTGAGTAGGCATTCGGATAAAAACCAACATCGGTCAGATATAATTGATTCAGGATGTTGTCCTTGATCATTTCCTGAATAAGAGACCCCGGCAATATAATTGAACTTTGTCCGGTAAAACCATCTTTCCGTTTTATCATCGCAGTGCTGTTATCTCGTTAAATAGTACAGGGCTATCGGCACCATTCAACTTTAAAACCTTTATTCTTATTTGTTTTCAAAATTACAGGTTTTCAAAAATAATAAGATTATCCATCATATCAGAAAAAAAGATATTTATAAACCGCTTATTCCTTAGTTATTTTGATAATTTTAAAACCAACTCATTTTACAAAACAGCGTTGAAAGCCCTGGGCTCGACACAGGGCCTGAGGCAGGAAACGGCAAGAGGCATTCATCTATCTGGAAACGGACCGTCATTATTAAAACGATATAAAACAAAATCATGAACAACAAAAAATTTAACCTGGTTTACATACTGGCAATATCCATAGCCTCTGCATTCGGAGGTCTTTTGTTTGGTTATGACTGGGTGGTAATCGGAGGGGCAAAACCTTTTTACGAACCTTACTTTCAAATAACCAATTCGCCCTATATGCAGGGATGGGCCATGGCAAGCGCACTCATCGGCTGCCTGGCAGGCGCCTGGCTATCGGGGTTGCTGAGCGACGCATACGGACGTAAAAAATTATTGTTACTTGCAGCAGGTCTCTTTGTGATTGCGAGTATAGGAACCGGAGCCTCGCGTAACTTCACCTTCTTTATCGTCTATCGCATGCTGGGCGGAATAGGAATCGGCCTGGCTTCAAACCTTTCGCCCATGTACATCGCCGAAGTTTCACCTTCAAAGATCCGTGGAAAATTTGTTTCGCTCAACCAGCTTACGATCGTAATTGGGATCCTGGCTGCCCAGCTGATCAACTGGCGGATAGCCCAACCGGTAGCCCCCGGCGCTACGCCATCCGATATTCTTGCTTCCTGGAACGGACAGGAAGGCTGGCGCTGGATGTTTTGGGTCTGCTCGATCCCGGCAACCCTGTTTTTTGTTTTTGTGCTGTTTATTCCCGAGAGTCCCCGCTGGCTGGTGGCAAAGGGGAAAACAGACCAGGCATTTAAAATCATGAAAAGAATAACGGACGAAGAGGCTGCCGCAGCCGAACTGGCTGAAATCAAAGAAAACATCAATTCGGATAAAAGCACGGTATCCTTCAGCAGTCTTTTCAAAGACGGAGCCGGGCGGATCATGGTGATCGGAATTGTTTTGGCGGTTTTCCAACAATGGTGCGGCATCAATGTTATTTTCAATTACGCACAAGAGGT
>JAUZOX010000372.1 GCA_030706265.1 Bacteroidota bacterium
ATTTGTCCAGGAAACGATTAATGCGCCCAAACTCATGAAATGGGATGAAGTCATCCTGCATTGTTTTCCTGAAAACATAGCCAAGTCGGTTTATGAAGGTCAAATTCTTCAGGTCGTGATCTTCAGCATCATTTTTGGAATTGCTGTTGCCTTATTAAAGGAGAACCACCGCATGAAAATGGTTTCTTTTGCAGAAAGCCTTTCTGAAACCATGTTCAAGTTCACCAACGTAGTGATGTATCTTGCACCGTTGGCCGTTTTCGCAGCCATCGCTTATACCGTTGGAAACATGGGACTGGGCATACTCGGCAACCTGATTAAACTGCTGGCAACACTTTATGTAGCCCTTACCATCTTTCTTCTTGGAGTGCTGCTTCCCATCGGGCTCATCCTAAAGGTCCCTATGAAGCAATTTATACTGGCAGTTTCTGAACCGGCAACGATTGCCTTTGCCACCACCAGCTCCGAATCCGCTTTGCCCAGAGCGATGGAAGCTATGGAAAAATATGGGGTACCCCGTAAAATTGTTGCCTTTGTGATGCCCACCGGATATAGTTTTAATCTCGACGGCACCACACTTTATCTGTCGCTTGCCACCATTTTTGTGGCACAATGCGGAGGTATCCACATTCCCTTTGAACAGCAACTGGTTATCGTATTCACACTCATGCTCACAAGCAAGGGAGTTGCCGGTGTTCCTAGAGCATCCCTTGTTGTCCTGTTGGGGACAGCATCCAGTTTCGGACTTCCGGTATGGCCCATATTTATCATCCTGGGAGTGGATATCTTAATGGACATGGCCCGTACCGCTGTAAACGTGATCGGTAATAGTCTTGCCACTGTTGTCGTTGCCCGTTGGGAGGGTGAATTTGATGATGTGAAAGCCCGCAACTTTACCACTAAGAAAATTGACTAATGATAACTCATAAAAAAACAAGATGAAGAAAATTACATTCACCCTCTTTTTGATTTTTTCATTTTTAAATATCTTCAGCCAGACAGAAACTGTTTCCATTCAGATTGATCTGAACAAACCCACCGGAAGGATGAACCCTTTCTGGGCCTGGTTTGGTGCCGACGAACCTAATTACGCCTACATGAAAGATGGCCAAAAACTTCTTACGGAGTTAGCGGCATTGAGTCCGGTACCTGTTCATTTCAGGGCCCATAACCTGATGAATACCGGTGACGGAACAGCGGCCTTAAAATGGGGGTCTACCAATATGTATACCGAAGACAAAAATGGCAATCCGGTTTACAACTGGACCATTGTCGATAAAATCTTTGACACTTACCTCCAACTTAAAATGAAACCTTTAGCCGAAATCGGCTTTATGCCCGAAGCGATTTCTCCTAAACCTGAGCCCTATAAACATGAATGGGCTCCTGGTATGCCTTACAATAAAATCTACACGGGGTGGGCCTATCCCCCGAAAGATTATAAGAAATGGGCCGAAGTCATCTATCAATGGGTCAGGCATTGTGTCTTAAAATATGGCAAGGCTGAAGTCGAAAGCTGGTATTGGGAGCTATGGAACGAACCCGATGGCGGATATCTGATATCCGACAATAAGCTGAAGGAATACTGCAAAATGTATGATTACGCTTCCGATGCGGTAAAACGCGCAATGCCATCTGCCCGAATCGGAGGGCCCCATTCTACGGGAGGGGCTTCCCGGTTCCTCAAGGGATTTATCCAGCATTGCCTGAAGGATACCAACAGTTGCACCGGAAAGATTGGTGCCCCATTCGACTTCCTTGCATTTCATGCAAAAGGATCTCCCAGGGTTGTCAATGGCATCGTACAGATGGGCATTAGATCCCAGATCAAAAACATCAACGACAACTTTGAGGTGATCGCTTCCTTCCCCGAAACAAAAAATATCCCCGTCATCATCGGGGAGTCGGATCCTGAAGGCTGCGCTGCCTGTGGCATGAACACCAACCCGGAAAATGCTTACCGCAACGGAACCATGTATTCGAGCTATACGGCCGCATCCATTGCCAGAATCTACGACCTGACGGATGATTATGGCGTGAATCTGAAAGGCGCCGTCAACTGGTCGTTTGAATTCGAAAACCAACCCTGGTTTTACGGATTCCGTGACCTGGCAACCAATGGAGTCGATAAACCCGTGCTCAATGTGTTCAGAATGCTGGGAATGATGAAGGGAAACAGGGTCGAGGTCAGCGGCAACATGGCCTATGACTTTAGATCCATTCGGGAGGGCAGTGTGCGGGGGCTGAAAACCGATGTCAGTGCACTGGCAAGTACCGATAAGAATCAAACTGCCATTCTGGTTTGGAATTATCACGATGACGACATCCAGGACTCCGGATCACCTGTTGAACTCCGGGTAAAAGGGATTCCGGCCCGGCAGGCCTTCATGACGCATTATCGCATTGATAATGACCACAGCAATTCATACCAGGCATGGAAGAAAATGGGTTCTCCCCAGAATCCGACTCCTGATCAGATCGCCGCTTTGGAAAAAGCAGGTCACCTGGAAAAGATTTCAAAACCTGAACAGCTGAAAATCAATGATGGCGAAGTCATCATCAAATTTCAACTGCCCAGGCAAGGTGTTTCGCTGATAAAACTGGATTATTGATCCTACTGATTTTTCCAGTTGAAATCAACCACTTTACCTCTTAACTTCCATTTCGAGGGTTGGATGGTGTCAAACCAATCCAGTGGCTCACCCAGCGGACCCGGTTTTGAAGCGTTAAGAAGTGCTGTCGATATCTCTTTCTCCTGTTCGGGTGTTACCGATCCTTTTTTAAATGAAACAAATAAGGGTGTCCCCGATTGGGAGACCAGCTTTAACCATTGACTGTTTAATGACCAGGGTATGGCTTCTGTTTTTGAAAGGCCAACACAGTCGGCATCATCGGCAAAGAAGGCACCGTGTTGGGGCCCCCTGAAAGCAAGACAGTTCACACCCATCTTTAAGGTTCTTCCCCATTCCTTTCCGCTGGTATCATCTCCAATCCGGCTTAATTCGAAGATACCCGCAGCAAGGTGACCGATGGTGTTGCAACCAATGATCAATGCATCACCGGCTCCTTCGCGAATGCTCTTGTAATGGTCGGTGATGATCTCGGCAGTAGTTCTGCTTCGGTCTGAAAAGGCCCAGGTCGCATTATCGGATGCCCCACCGCTTTTTCCCCATGAACCTGAAATATCGTAAGTCGAATAATCGTGTTTGATTAATTCAAAGCCCCAGTTTCGCAGATTCTTCACGATCCGGACGACATATTGCCTGACCTCGGGTTTGGATATATCCAGTAAAGAAGAATCGCGTTGTAAACGCCAGGATGCCGGCTGATCTTTTTGTGCGGTCAACAGGTGAACCCAGATTCCGGGACGGACATTAAGCTGGTGGACATCTTTTGCCAGTTTTTCCATAGAGGGGAACTTGGAGTTGCTTTTATCCCAAGGACCGCCATGACCCGTCCCGCCACCACTGAACTGCCAGCCATCATCAATGACCATATACGGACGGTTGTTTCCTTTGGGAGCCAGCCTTGAAATAAATTCAGCATAATAACGCACATTCTCAGCGCTGTTGTTTCCGTAATCGCAATACCAGTCGTTAAAACCATATACCGGCTGTTTGGGCAACACCGGATGAGGAGACATCTGATGGCAAAATGCGCGGGCAGCTGCAAAAGGGGTTTCATCCTTTAAACCTTTCCGGCAAACCACCGTACAAACCGCCAGTTTCCTTTTCCCCAGTTCTACCCCGACCCCACCGGACCTGACATCGGCACGCAGGATTAGTTCACGGGTATTCATCTTCCAGCTGCACATGGCTTTGGGGGAAGTCATCACGCCATACC
>JAUZOX010000373.1 GCA_030706265.1 Bacteroidota bacterium
AAAAAGTTAACAATGAAGACAATGTTTCAAATAAGAGCTCGCTTGGTTTTTTTATATGGCTTAATTCAGGGAGTGCTGAAACCCCTCTGATGGTGCAAGTGTTTCTGTTTTTTAGTTCAGGTTTGAGCGCAGCGGTAACCTGGACTATAAAAATAATAATCAGTTTGTAACTGATTAGAAATTGGAAACTTCTGTCTACATTTACACAACAAAAGCCAATTATGAGCCACAAGTACCTATTTCATAAGACAGATGGCCTTTATTTCGCGACTTTGGCCACTGTAAACCGGACTGATGTTTTTGCATTGCCGGCATGCAAGTCCGAAATGGGGACTGTCCCCTTTTCCCCCAGGTTTGAGCATAGCGGTAACCCGGACTAAAAATCGAAGAAGATGGTGATATTGAACTGGCAACATATTCAAAATGGTTACAAACCATACCGGATAACAGTCCAAGTTACGGCTTACGCCTAAACTTGAACTAAAATCGGCTATACTTGAATCAAATCGGCAAATTTCAAATGCTTCAATTAATATGGGAGGTTTGACGAGAACTTTACTTCTCAAGTACCCATTTGACACCATGGCTAAATACTTATCCAACAAGAAAAAAACGATAGATTATGAGATGCGGAAATTTGATAATAAATATTCTTTTAGTGGTTTTACTCTTGATATCTTGTTCTAAATCAAAAAACTCAGATCATCAGAATAATGATTCTGTAATCCTAAAAATCAATGCCTCAATTAAACTTAGAGATGATGTACGTTTAGTTATTGAAGAGTGTTTAAATAAATATCCTCAATATAATAGCTTTGTTTTGTCCCGTAGTCCAAAGAAGTTAGATGAAACTGATATTGACGAGATATTAAGTAATGATTTTCTTATTGGACCCGCATTTAAGCAATCAAATCACGACAAAACTCCACTGTTGTACTTTGATTTTAAAGGAAAGAGAATATTTATAAAATGCGGTTTAGAAGAATTATATACAGACTCTCATTATCAAGATTCAATTTATCAAAAACAGTTAATAAAGAGTGGTTTGGACAGCGTTGTTGAGTCTGATAATGTAGTTAAGAAAGATGGTGCTGTGCTTTATGTTTATAGATCAATTTATTTTAAAATAGGTCAGGATGGCAATGTTTATAGAAATTATCGACCAGACACATTGTTTTTACCCAAACGATTTCATACAACAGTAAAATTTAATCCAAGTATCAAATAAAAAAATCACATCGTCCCCTCGTTAAGCCGAGGCTGTAAAAAATACAAGTTAGGCGGATGGTTCTACCTCCGTCGAACTTATCATAACAGGCTTTAGCCTGTATTCAATAAAAACGGCTTAGACATTATCAAATCCAGCCGTAGAAGTTTACGAACGATCAGTTCATATTACGCCAATATGTTATGTTTGGCAAAACAGTATATTTGTTAAGTAAAATGCGAAGCATATGTCCACTGATTATAGGATTAGCGAAGGCGACGGAGTGTATTTTCTTACCTTTCAGATTGTAGGCTGGGTCGATATATTTACACGAAGGGATTATCATGATATTGTTATTGAAAGTTTACGCTATTGCACGGAGCATAAGGGGCTGCAGAAATGTTGACAGTCCCCATTTCCGCCCAAGTCTTATTTATGGCCCAGGTAACTAAAATTTTTAAAACTAATGATTATGTATAAGTTAATTTTAATAGCAATACTCATGGCAGGCTGTATTTCACTACCATTGCATAACAAAAAATACCTAAATAGAATTCATCTCTTAACAAATGACAGCGTTAAATTTTGGTATGATGCTTGGAGAATTCCTTATTTTCCTGATTATACAGAAGGTGGAATAGTCCTTTTTAAACATGGAGATTTAATAAATTATCAAATTAATTATGAAAATAAAAGGGTTATTACAGACAATCTTAGTGAAGACATCTTTTGCACTTCACCAAAATATTATTTAAAATCTGATAAGTTTTATTTAGTGAGGTGTGGTTATACGTACATCTTCAAGATCGTAAAATTAACCGATGACACATTACAATTGAATGAAATAACGAAATATAATTATTTTGAAGATTCTGTACCAATAATTTTTCGTAAATCAAAAGATCAGGTTACCAGACCCGTAAAAGGGGACCTAATTAATCCAGATCCCAATACCTGGCCAATAAAGTCAATACCTGCGATAAAATAAATAGTTGATTACAGATTTGGTATATAACGACAATGATATGGAGCAAAACTCAGAGTGTTCGAGTTATTGCTTCTATGCAATATTTTTAGTTCAGGTTTGTGCGCAGTGGTAACCTGGACTAAAAAAAAGTAATCAGTTTGTAACTGATTGGAAATTGGAAACTTCTGCCTACATTTACACAACAAAAGCCCATTATGAGCCACAAGTACCTATTTCACAAGACAGATGGCCTTTATTTCGTGACTTTGGCCACTGTAAACCGGAATGATGTTTTTGCACGACAGACCCAAGGCCTACATGGTGTGGCTGCTCTTTGACAATCAGATGAAGCTGGTCAGGACGGGAAAAAGCTCGGGGGCAAGGCAGATCCCCGAAGGAGCGGGACAGGTCAGGCAGATGGCAGAGAACGACATCGTGATGGACCAGGGAGGCTTCCTGACGGCCTACACGGTAAATGAGAGCCCCTCCAGCGTATACATCGACAACTTCCAGCTCTCCACAACGAGTGGTCCGGTACTGGAGCAAAACGACTACTATCCCTTCGGGATGCTCAACAACGCGCTTTCCGTTCCGGCGCTCTCCGATCCGGTCAATAACTACAAATACAACGGCAAGGAGCTGCAAAAGGAGCTGTCGCTGGGATGGCTGGACTATGGCCGAAGACTTTATGACCCACAGATAGCACGCTGGACACAGACTGACCCATTAGCTGAATTAGGCAGAAGATGGAGCCCTTATAATTACTGTGTTGACAATTCTGTAAGATTTATTGACCCTGATGGTATGATTTGGGAAGACCCCAATCAAGTCCGTTAAAATATGCCTCAATTCATTGTTGTGTTCATGCAATGTTTTAAAGCATTTCATGATACTCAATAACTTTTGCGTTGCTTCAAATACTTGACACCTTAGCTGAGTTTTTCAGCAGACCCTGTTTCAACATTTTTTTTAAAACAAAGAGGCTGCCTTTTTTGGACAGCCTCTAAATTGTTGGAAGGTATATGTGGTTGATAAGGGATCGTCGGTTATCGAAATTCCGGTCCCGGTTGCGATAAACCGAGACCAGATTTCGACTGAAACACAAAAATTTTAAACAAAAAAGTTAAATTACGAGTCAGTCTGGCACATAAAGTAAGTAGATTCACAGCCGTTCGCAGAATGATTTTGAACCGAATAGTAATTCCAGGTAGTTTATTTATTTGCCAGTCCATTATTGCTGCTTTCGGTTTGCATTAATCGTGCCAGAAATCACAACATCCATTATTTCAAATGGTTAATAAAGCATCGTTTAAAAAGACCATTAAATGTGTCCGATTATTTAAGGTAAGTGTTCGATAATGAACACCACTATTCGTATTTTACGGCTTCGAAAGGCTTGGCAAATGCGGCGCGGAGTATATGAAAACTCATGGTGATGAGGGCCCAAAGAATTGTGATAGTGGCTGTTGCAATAAATATGGCAGGTCCGGCATGGTAATGAAAGGCATACCCTGAAAGCCAGACCCTGGTTACGAACCAGGCAACGGGTATTGCAATGCAGTAAGCAATCGCAACCGGTTTAAACATTTCGACATAAAGGCGCCTCGCAATTTGTTGCGGGGTTGCCCCGACCACCTTGCGAATGCCGTTTTCCTTGGCCATCTTTTC
>JAUZOX010000374.1 GCA_030706265.1 Bacteroidota bacterium
CTTTGTCGCACCCGCGGGAAGCGGAGTCAGCGACTACATGGGCTTTTTTGCCGTCACTGCCGGGATCGGCCTGGAAAAATGGAGCGCACAATTTGAAGCTGATAACGATGATTACAGCAGCATTATGTTAAAGATACTGGCCGACCGCTTGGCAGAGGCCTTTGCGGAACTGCTGCACGACAGGGTCCGCAGGGAGTTCTGGGGGTACGCTCCTGATGAGAAGTTCTCCCTCGAACAGATGCTGAAAGAAGAATACCAGGGAATTCGTCCTGCACCCGGTTATCCTGCCTGTCCCAGCCATTTGGAAAAAGGCGACCTCTTTGAAATATTAAATGTCACCAGGCAATCGGGAATTCACCTGACGGAAAATTATGCCATGTATCCTGCAGCATCTGTAAGCGGTTTCTACTTCGCACATCCGGACAGCCGTTATTTCAACGTAAGTCGTATTGCACGTGATCAGGTTGAAGATTATTCCCTGCGCAGAGGCATCGACATTGCACAAACAGAAAAATGGCTTCAATCAGTACTCAACTATCAGTAAACAGAACATGAAGGTTACCGACCACATTAAAAATGCAAAGCGGACGCTTTTTACCATAGAGCTGCTTCCTCCATTGAAAGGAGAAAACATCAATTCCATTTATCAGGCGATAGAGCCGCTACTGTTATATGAACCATCCTATATCAATGTGACTTACCATCGTGAGGAGGTGGTTTACAAGCCCCGTCCAGATGGTTTGATCGAAAGCCAGGTCATCCGTAAACGGCCCGGTACAGTGTCCATAGCCGCCGCCATCCGCTTTAAATATGGGATCGATGTTGTCCCTCATATGATTTGTGGTGGTTTCCGGCCACAGGAGACCGAGGATGGACTGATCGATCTGCATTTTTTAGGCATCGATAATGTATTGGCCCTTCGTGGCGATCCACCCAAAAATGAAAAAGCATTTGTAAATGAAAGCGGCGGGCACGTGCATGCCTCAGACCTTGTGCACCAGATCAGTCGTTTGAATAAAGGAATTTATCTGGAAGAGGATTTGCTGCATCCCACTCCGACAGATTTCTGCGTAGGTGTTGCCGGATATCCCGAGAAACACTCAGAATCGCCCAACATGGAAACCGATTTGATGCACCTGAAAGAAAAAGTGGATGCAGGTGCCGATTATATCGTGACCCAGTTGTTTTTTGATAACCGGAAATTCATCAAATTTGTAGAACAATGCAGGGCAATCGGAATTAAGGTTCCGATCATACCCGGTTTGAAACCATTGTCTGTGAAAAATCACCTGAACTTGCTGCCTGGTGTCTTTAGCATTGACATACCGATGGAACTTGTACAGGAAGTCCAGAAATGCAAGGACAATACTCAGGTCAGAGAGGTTGGTATCGAATGGGCCATTGCACAATCGAAAGAGCTAATGCAATTTGGTGTGCCTGCCCTCCATTTTTATACCATGGGTAAGTCCGACAATGTTTGTAAAATAGCAAAGGCAATATTTTAATTGCACCCAATTGATTTTTTTAGTATTCTTGTAAATCAATTTGTCGGTTATGGAAATATATAGTCAGATTCAAAAGAAAAAGGCAAATGGTAAAAAGCAGTTTGCAGTTTTAATAGATCCGGACAAATTAGACGATAAACAAGTAAGAGAAGTTGCAGAATTGGCCCTTAAGGCCAGAGTTGATTTTTTTTTCATCGGGGGGAGTTTATTGATCAACGATTCACTCGATACCTGTATCACGACATTGAAGAAGGAAACCGCAATCCCGGTTGTTTTATTTCCGGGTAACAATATGCAACTCAGTTACAGGGCCGATGGCATCCTTTTCCTGTCTTTGATTTCAGGACGGAATCCTGAAATGCTCATCGGTCGTCATGTGATTGCAGCTCCCTATCTCCGTTTATCCTCTTTGGAAGTCATCTCAACGGGTTATATGTTAATCGAAAGCGGTCGTCCGACTACCGTTTCCTATATGAGCAGCTCTGTTCCCATCCCGGCCGACAAAGTCGACATAGCCTGTTGCACTGCAATGGCAGGGGAGATGCTCGGTTTAAAGTTAATATATATGGATGCAGGAAGCGGGGCGCTGAATCCGATTTCTGACAAGATGATCCAGAGTGTGCGAAGCAGTATCTCTATCCCTTTGATCATAGGCGGAGGTATCCGCACGCCTCAACTCGCCGAGACCAATTGCAAGGCCGGAGCCGACATCATTGTAGTTGGCAATGCCATAGAAAAGGATGCTTCCCTGATTACCGAAATCGGAGCCGCAATTCATTCTTGTTAGCATTTGAAAGGTGATTTTGTTTCGGAAGGATGGACACTTTCTTTTTATTCGTTAATAATTTGTCTTAAAATGGTCGCATGGAACTTGCAAATAAGCTCGGTTCAACGGTGTTTGTGTTTCCAATTATACTCGGTTAATGGATTACTCACCTGAACCAGAGTGGATTTTTTCAGCAGAAAAACAAGTTGATTGTTTTGTTTAAAAATAATAGCATCAGATAACGGCATTTAACCGATTTATCAGTGGATAGTACATTCATCTTAATTTGTATCTTCGTTGAACCAAAATAAACGATTTTGTCAACCCCAAATAGTCAGCACCCATGAAAAAAATTACGCTACTGTTTTATTTATTTTCAGTACTATTTCTGTCTAATATCAATGCCCAAACCCGTAAAATGGATTGGGCGGACTTGTACAACCCTTCTTTACAAGCCAGGACATTGCGTAACCTGCAATGGATAGGAACAACGGATTTCTTTACGTATAATGGGGATGCTAAAACGATTTTAAAAGGAAATGCCAAGACGGCTAAGCCTGATACGTTGTTAACGCTGGACAAGCTTTCCGAAGCTGTTGAAGCTTTATCTCTCCCTGCATTAAAAGCACTTCCTGTATACACCTGGATTGATAATGACAGAATGACCTTTACCACCGGTAATAAATTTATCGCTTATTCTCTGTCTAAAAATAAAGCAGAGGAATTGAACTCCATTCCCGATAAAGCCGATAATGTCGATATTGATCGTGTTCAAGACCGGGTAGCATTTACCAGGGACAACAATTTATTTGTTTGCATCAAGGGAAAAGAAGCGGCAGTGACCCATGATGCCGATAAAGGCATAGTGAATGGTCAATCGGTTCACCGGAATGAGTTCGGCATTACCAAGGGAACTTTTTGGTCCCCCAGGGGCAACCTGCTTGCATATTACAGGATGGATGAAACGATGGTGGCCCAGTATCCGCTGGTCGATATCTCATCCCGTATCGCGACCGTCGAGAATATCCGTTACCCGATGGCAGGTGAAACCAGCCACCAGGTTACCCTTGGTGTGTATAACCCCGAGACCGGCAAGACCGTCTTCATGAAGACCGGCGGGCCTGATGACCATTATCTGACCAACATCAGTTGGGATCCCTCCGAAAAGTATATTTATATCGCTGAACTCAACCGTGAGCAGGATCACATGAGGTTCAACAAGTACGATGCTCAAACCGGTGATTTTGTCAAGACTCTCTTTGAGGAAGCCAATGAACGTTATGTCGAGCCACTGGTACCGGCCCAATTCCTTAAAACCAAGCCAAACCAGTTTATCTGGCAGAGCCAGCGTGATAGATATACTCATCTCTATTTGTATGATACGGAAGGAAAATTGATCAGTCAGTTGACCAAGGGGTCCTGGGTCGTTACAGCCGTAAACGGATTCGACCAGACCGAGCGTCATTTATATTATACCTCTACCGAGGCAAGCCCCATCCAACGGCAACTTTATGAACTTGATCTGAAATCCGGAAAGACAATACGACTGACCACGCTTC
>JAUZOX010000375.1 GCA_030706265.1 Bacteroidota bacterium
GAAACGCTGGATGACATGGAAAGGAAAATGATAATCAGTGCAATAAACCGTCAGGGCGGGAATATGACGGCAGTAGCCAATCAACTCGGAATAACCCGTCCCACACTTTACAATAAAGTCAAGAAATATGGCATTTAAAGGATCTGTTTTTAGAATCGTGCTGATCACGGTGATCATAACGGTGTTCTCGTTTGGGGCCGGTTATTTCTTTTTGTCGAAACATTATTTGTATACTGCTTTGCTGCTGTTGGTAGATGTCATCTATATCTTCAGGATGGTAGCCATATACAACCAAACCAACAAAAGCATCGCTCTTTTTTTTGATGCTGCCCGTAATAACGATGCCTCCCTGACCTTTCATACTTCCAACAATAAGTCGCTACAGGCTTTGTATGATGGGATGAACAATTTGAATAAGCACATTCAGCAGATTAAGCTGCAAAATGAATACCATGAGAAGTATTATAAGGCGCTCATCCAACAATCGGCAACCGGGCTTGTAGTCCTCAACAAGGACAACGAAATTGAACTGATCAACGAAATAACCTGCCAGTATGCGGGAATCTCATCCTCATCGACCAACATGAAGTTGTTGAAGATCAAAAATGAGCCTTTTTATGATGTGCTTTGCAGCGTTGTGCCTGAACAGACCATTACTTTTAAAAATATCTTTAACGAGACGGCCCAGTTACTGCTTTTCAACGCAACCGAAATCAAGGGGGATGAACAGACACTCAAGCTCGTCTCCATTCAGGACATTTGTCAGGAACTCGACGAGAAAGAACTGGAATCGTATCAGAAACTGATCCGCATTCTGACCCATGAGATCATGAATTCAATTGCCCCACTCACTTCAATTTCGAAGACGCTGCAGGATCTCTATGTTAAAGATGACGAACCCGTTAAGCCTCATGAGGTCAATGAGGTCATGGTGGCGACAACGGTACAGGGACTTAAAGCCATTGGAGAACAGGGCGATGGATTGATGAATTTTGTAAACAGTTACCGACGGTTGACAAAAATTCCCGATCCCCTCTTCAAACTTTTTTCCATTGAGGAATGGATCGAACAGCTCAAGATCCTTTTTACCGAGAAGATTACCGACAACCACATCTATTTTGAGATCGAAATACAACCTCACCTTCAATATATCACAGCAGATAAGAATCTGATCAACCAGGTCATCGTTAACCTGGTGAACAATGCCATCGATGCACTGCAACAGGTCGAAACGGAAAGGAAAATGAAGCTTTCGTTTTCTATGAATCAGGGAAACAGGGTCATTATCAAATTATGGAACAATGGCGCATTGATTCCGGAAGAGCTTCAGGAGAAGATATTTATTCCATTCTTCACGACTAAAGAAAACGGATCGGGAATTGGGCTAAGCATCTCACGCCAAATCATGAAACAGCATAAGGGGTCGATCGGGGTTAAGTCGGATCCTGAAACCGGAACAATCTTTACCCTTGAGTTATAACCCTAAACCTGTTTCACTTTTGCTATTTCTTTCAGCAGAAAGTCTTTGGTCCTGAATCCGGTGTAACGGTTTATTTCTTCCCCGTTTTTAAACAACACCATCGTTGGGATTTTCTTTACGCCATATCTCAACGTGATGGACTGCTGGATGTCGACATTGAGTTTCGCCACGGCGGCATTTCCGTCAAGCTCTTCCGAGAGGGAGTTCAGCACCGGCGCCATTGTTTTGCAGGGCATACACCATGGCGCCCAAAAGTCAACCAGGATGATTCCTCTTTTGATCTGGTGGTCGAAGTTGTGATCGTTGAGGACTTTGATCTTGTCGCTGTCTTCAATTGGGGTAGTCTTTTTCTCTTTCGGATAATTAAATACCAGAAAAGCAGCCAATAAGGCGAAAAGGATAAAGATGACAAAAGAGAGGATATGCATATGATATGGATTACAATGCAAATATAAAATTTGTTGGATTGTAACAAAAAAAGTTAACAGTTTTTATGCATCATTATCTTCCGACCGGTGAAAGGGCACCATGTATAGCACAATGAATGTCTCAAACCTAAACTAAAAACAACGCCCTTGCCCTTGACCGTCAATGAATGCACCCCGTACAACATTGCTGGCTTGACCCAAATAGCTCATTATTCCTGGAATTGTTTAGGTTGGAGAAAGGGCACTAAAAGGTGCGGGGCATATTTGGTTCAAGTTTAGGCGATAGCCGTAACTTGGACCAAATATGCCCCGTATGTCATTGCGGGCCCTCGTACTTCATTACGGCCTCTCATACGTCATTGCGGGCTTGACCCGCAATCTCCATTTCCTTTAATCCTTATAAAAGTCCTTAATCGCATATTGGGTTCAGGGTTAGGTTTGCGCCTAAATCCGAACCAGGAATGGTTAAAACCAACCACCTGCAAGAGTTTATTTTTAAAATAAAAAGACCATAATTCTATGATATTATTTTAAATGACATATAAATTGTTTTATCAATCCATATGTTTAGGATTTTTTTTACCTTGCAGACTGCAAATACAAGCGATCCTGGTTTACCATGGTCGCCACTTAAACTCTATATTCTCAATGAGACGGGCATGTATTGAAGTACAAACACCGATGCAAATCTTATGTGCGCGTTCCATACGATCATTTTAATACCTTTATTAACATATGAACGAAAATAATTTTACCCAACGTTTTGTCTTTTTATCAGGTATCATTTGTCTGGTCCTGTTTACCTCTTTAGCCTTTGGGCAAAACAATAAGGTTGTAAAAAACATCATTGAGATCGGCAAGACCGACAATCAAACCATGACCCACCTGGATGTGTTATGCAACCGTTTCGGCGGAAGAATAATTGGTTCCGATGCATACGATAATGCGGCCCAATGGTGTGCTTCCCAGTTCACCAAGTGGGGCATGAAGGTCGAGATGCCCGAAGCCGGGACGCTGCCCGTAGGATTCAATCGTGGACCCTGGTTTGGCCGGATGCTGAGCGATAACGGGATGATACTCCATTTTGCAACCCCGTCCTATACTTCGGGTACACATGGCATCGAAAGAGGGCCTGTCGTGCTGGAGCCAAAGACCCAGGCCGACTTTGACCGGATGAAGGGCAGGCTGAAAGGAGCCTGGGTCCTGATTACCGGCGACAACACCGGTTGGCCCATTGACTATTCGCGAGCTGCCGACATGCACAGGGATAGCATTATAAAGGAAAACCTTGAAATAGCAAAGAAGAATGCGGAGATCAGTGAAACCAATAAAAAGAATGGAGAAAATGGTCCCCAATTAAAATATCTGGTTCCAAAAGATGAACCGGCCCTGTTCTACAAGCAGATGAAAGAAGCCGGTATATTGGGTGTTATCCAGTCGGCACCATTGCCCATCCGGGTTTTGTACGACCGCAAAAATGTGGACAGCATGACCTTTGAAACCTTGCCCGACCTGCCAGATATCAAACTGGACGAGCACCAGTATAAGGTAATAGAGCAGATGGCAAAGGAACGGCAACGTTTTGAACTTGAATTTGATATCCGCAACTACTTCAGGATGGGCCCCGTGAAATATCATTCCGTGATTGGAATCATCCCGGGGACCCAATACCCGAATGAATATGTGATCGTCAGCGGTCACCTGGATTCATATGACGTTGCAACAGGCGGAGTAGACGATGGTTCCGGTGCAACCCCCACCATGGAAGCAGCCCGGCTGATCATGAAAGCAGGCGGAAAGCCTAAAAGGACGATGCTTTTCTGTCTGTGGGCGGGAGAAGAGTTCGGCCTGCTGGGTTCAACCGACTGGATCAGGAAGAATCCGGAGAAGCTTCCCCATATCGCCAATATGTTCAACC
>JAUZOX010000376.1 GCA_030706265.1 Bacteroidota bacterium
ACCTGTGTCAGACCATTCATGCTGAATAAAATTAAATACTTAATGCCGGGAGCAATATTTCCAGCTTCATTCCCCGTGAACCCTTTACCAATATATTTGCATTCGTTATTGGGTTAGCCACCAACCAGTCATAGGCTTCTGTAGTAGAACCAAAACTCTGAAGGCCCGCCTCACCGGCAACCTCACTAAAACGCGGTCCAATCAGTATGGCCTGAGAAAAATTGTAGTTCTTGAGCAAGTTCACAATGGCTTTATGTTCAGACCGGCTTTCTGCGCCCAGTTCAAACATATCTCCCAGAATCACGGCTTTGGACGATGCATTCATAAGCGCAAAGTTCTCAAGCGCAACCCTCATGCTGCTTGGATTCGCATTGTATGCATCCAGGATAAGCTGATTGGAAGCCGATTGCAAAACCTGGGACCTGTTATTCGATGGAACATATTTTTCGATGGCAGCAACGATCTTTCCCGCAGCCACTCCGAAATATTTTCCAACGCATACGGCAGCCATTACATTATCGGCATTGTACGCCCCCACGAGCTGGGTTTGGATAAGCTGTTCAGCCTCTTCATTGAACCATTTCTCAACCAGAAATGGATCTGATGACACTATCTGCCCCCTGCAATAATCGCCTGTGGCACTTCCATATGAAAGATGGTTTAAGTCTTTCGCATGTTGCATCAGAACCGGTTGGTTTGAACAAACGAATGCTTTACCATTGGTAGATTTCAGAAAATTATAAAGCTCCGTTTTCGTTTTAATGACGCCTTCAATGCTTCCGAAACCTTCAAGATGCGCCTTCCCTACATTGGTAATCAAACCAAAATCGGGCCTGGCAATATTGCAGAGAAATGCTATCTCGCCCGGATGGTTGGCTCCCATTTCAATTATCAGCATGCTGGTTTTTGCTAAATCCGCCGATAAAATAGTCAAGGGGACCCCTATATGATTGTTCAGGTTTCCCTGTGTGGCATGTGTTGTGTATCCCTCACCCAACACAGCATTAATCAGTTCTTTAGTAGTAGTTTTTCCATTGGTACCGGTAATTCCCAATACAGGCCCCTTGAAATGGGAACGATGTAGTTGGGCCATCTCCTGAAGTGCGGTCAACACATCCTCGACCAGAAAAAATCTTTCATCAACCGCTACTTTGGGTTCATCGACAACCGCAAGGGCGGCACCGTTGCTCAACGCTCCCGCGGCATAGGCATTGCCATTAAAAGATTCACCCTTGAGCGCAAAGAATATACAATCTTCCGTTACGGCTCTGGAGTCAGTACAAATTACAGGATAGTGTAAATATAGATCGTAGAGTTGTTCTATTCTTGTCATGGCATTCAAAAATAAACCCATCCCGAAAACGGGATGGGTCGATTCATCATATTTTAAATTTATTTCTTTTTCGTACCGGGAACGGTGCTTCCCACACGAACCATCGCACAACGGAATCCAATAAAATCGGTTGCTTGATCCTGATCAAGGAAACGACGGGTAGCCGGACTCAGGAAATAGGCCGGGTCTTTCCACGAACCGCCTTTATAAACACGTGATCGGTCTGTTACCAAAGATGTACTATCATACATCATTTTAGTCGTATTTGGATTACTTGGTTTTGAGAGCCAGTCGCTCTGGATCGTGGATGCATAATCACCATCCTTGTAATTGACCTGATTAGCGCTACGATAATTCAAACGGTTGGTATTATCCGGAACCGGTTTATACCGCAATCTTCCAAGACTGTCTTTAATTGCAAGTTTGCCTTCTGCATCCAGTACCTTATCCTGATAGATATTACCCCGGAATGGGTTCATGTCATTAACATCCAGATGAGAAAGCGGACGATACACATCCTGAACCCATTCGGCAACGTTTCCGGCCATGTTATAAAGATTGTAGTCATTCGGTGGGAATGCTCTGACATCTGTTGGAATTGCCGATCCATCGTTTTGCCCTTGTGCAATCCCCATGTAATCTCCCCGTCCACGTTTGAAATTGGCCAGGAACTTACCATAACCCTTCTTTGAATCAGAACGCAGCTGCGATCCGTTCCAGGGATAGATCCTGCGCTGGAAAATATTTTCTTTTTTCGTATTGCCTACAAGGCCCAATGCGGCATATTCCCACTCTGCTTCGGTCGGGAGTCTGTATTTTGGCAAAAGGATGCCGTCTTCAAGTCTAACCCCCCTTTTCCCACTATTGCTTGGATTGTTGGGGTTAAGCGATGGCATTGAGTTTTTTACATCACCCTGATATTGTCCGGCAAGATAGGCATCCGTATTGAAGTTATTCTCATTCTGCTGTTTAGTGTCAAAATTGAGTATTCCTTTCTTCACGAGTAAATTTTCATTGACCCGGTCGGTACGCCAAATGCAGTAATCATTAGCTTGAGTCCAACTTACACCCACAACAGGATAATTCTTATATGCGGGGTGTCTGAGATAAACTTCGACCATCGGTTCATTATAAGCCAGTTTATCGCGCCATACCAAAGTATCTGGAAGTGCCTTGCGGTAAACCTGAGGAAAATCGGTACCAAAAACACGTTGCAACCAGTAAAGATATTCCACATAATCGATGTTTCTTACCTCTGTCTGGTCCATGTAAAATGATTGTACAGTAACCCTGCGTGCAAAATTATCTTTTTCGGCAGCAGGATTATCCAAAGTTTGCCCCATTGTAAACGAACCACCTTCAATCAAGACCAAGCCAGGTCCGGTTGTCTGTTCGATAAAACGAGGAACTTCAAACCCTCCATTTTTGGGATCGTTGTAATTCCAGCCGGTAGTAGCTGACTTGTCGAATTTATGACAGGATGTCGCCAAAAGGAGAATGGACAAAAAGGCCATTCCTTTGAAAAGGTTAAACTTTTTTATCATTTCAAAAACGGATTAAAATCTTTTCAATAATACAATACGTATATTAACTCCAGCAGTATACTGTTTATTGTATAAAGCAACCAGCTTTTTTCACTATTAATATTTTGCCTTAAGCTGCGAGATTAAACAGGTACAATATTACAAAAAAAACACATCTGGTCAATATAAAGTTCACTTTACGGTATATTAATTGCAATATTTGAAAAAATGAATACAACTGCCGTGTCAAAAGATTCATTACGATCGTTATTTTTGCATAAAACACAGGTGAAAATGGATTGCAGAAAGCTTTTGGGGATTGTCGTGGTGTTGTTATCCATTAACCTAATGTCAGTGGCGGGGAGCCAGAATAGTGCCCCGGCTGCGCATTCAGTACTTGCATCCGGAAAATGGATCAAGCTGGCCATCAGTACAAGCGGTATCTATAAGATCACTTATAGCGATTTGCAGAATATGGGGTATGACCCTGCAAGCATCGTTCCGGCAAATATTCGCATCTTTGGTAATGGCGGTGGTATGCTTCCCGAAATCATGGGCTCTCCCTATTATGATGACCTGGTTGAGAATGCAATATGGGTTGAAGGGCAGTCGGACGGTCACTTCGATCCGAACGATTATATTTTGTTTTATGGAAAAGGAGCTGACACCTGGAGCTGGGACAGCACTCAAAAGTTGTATGTCCACCAGAAAAACATTTACAGTGACCAAAGTTTCTACTTCCTGAACATCGAAAGCACTCCCGGGCTAAGGATTAATCTCAAAAACCAGTCTTCAGCTTCACCCACTCACCAGGTTTCCACCTACAACGACTATGCTTTTTATGAGAAAGACGAAATAAATCTCATCAAATCAGGTCGGCAATGGTTTGGGAAAGAACTACTCAACAGCCAGTCTCCCACTATCAGCTTTCA
>JAUZOX010000377.1 GCA_030706265.1 Bacteroidota bacterium
TATAAAAAATTGATTGATAGCCATGATTCAAGAATAATCGGATTGATTGAGGGTGAGGAGCGTGAACGAAAGAGGATCGCTTCGGATTTGCACGATGGTCTTGGCCAGATATTGACAGCTGCCAAGTATTGTCTCGAGGGCCTTTCAGAAGTCATTCCCGGCAAGTATGAGGATGATTTTAAGATTTGTCGTGAGTTGCTGGTTTCTGCCATAACCGAGACCCGCAATATTTCCTATGGGCTCATGCCCTCCTCACTTGTGAATTTTGGCTTGATTATAGCCTTGGATGATTTATGCAAGCATACGCTGCTTATTAACGGTCATCCCATTAGATTTGAATGTAAAGAAAAGGAAGACCTGAAATTTGATGCATTCAAGGAAATGATGATATTCCGGATAGTACAGGAAGGCATCAATAACATTCTCAAACACGCAGGGGCAACACAAGCCGCCATCACGCTCAAAAAGGAAAATGATCTGGTCCTGCTATTGGTAAGCGACAATGGTTTAGGGTTTGAAATGAACAACCTGAATCAAAGTTTAGGTTTGCGCAGTATCCGTAACAGATCAAAATTACTTGGGGGCAATTGTAGTATTAAATCTGAGATAGGTAAAGGTACCCAGATACGTGTAAGTTTTCATCACAAATCAGTCACGAATTAAAAAATAGATGAACTTGAAAGATCCAATACAAAATAGAGAAAACAATTCGAGGACCAGGCTGATAATTGTAGACGATCATAAAATAATACGTGAATCGCTTGGGATATTACTTTCAAATATTGACAATTTTGAAATTGTCGGTGAAGCTTCGAATGGACAAGAGTTACTCTCACTGCTTGAAAAAATCACTGCCGATATAATTCTGATGGATATCAGCATGCCGGTCATGAATGGAATAGAAGCAACCGCAATAGTCAACAGTAAAAAACCCTGGATAAAGATCATTGGATTATCGATCCATTCACAAGCGGTCATCATCAAAAAAATGCTTGGCGCCGGGGCTTACGGCTATGTGACCAAGAACTCCTCGAGCAGCGAAATCATTTCCGCAATCGAAAAAGTCAGGAATAACCAGAAATATCTTTGTCCTGAAGCACTTACGTCGTTGACCAACGATTTAACAGGGCAGGAGGATGAAACCATGCGCACTCCTCAGTTTTCACAGAAGGAGCTTGAAGTGATCCGCCTGATTGCTGAGGGGTATTGCAATAACGAAATTGCATCCAAACTTTTTGTAAGTGCAAAAACCATAGAACGCCACAAAACAAATCTCTTCAGAAAACTCAATCTGCCCAACTCTGCTTCCCTGATCAACTATGCGATCAAAAACAACCTTCTGATTTAAGCATTTTTGTTTGCGGAGCTAAGGTTTCCTGATGCATCCATCACTTTCAACAAGCCATTTGTAGCTCGTCAGTTCTTCGAGGCCCATAGGTCCGCGGGCATGTAGTTTCTGAGTGCTGATGCCAATTTCGGCCCCCAAACCAAATTGGGCACCATCCGTAAATGCGGTTGACGTATTGACATACACTACTGCTGCATCAACTCTTTTTTGAAACAGATCTGCCGCATCCGCGTCTTCGGTTATGATTGCTTCGCTGTGTTTGGAACCATATAAAGAAATGTGATTCAAAGCTTCATTCATATCTCCGACGGTCTTGATGGCCATTTTGTAAGCCAGAAACTCGGTTGAATAACTCTCGGCTGCAGCTTCCCTTAAAAGCGATTCCGGATAATATCCGGCTAACGCATTGAAAGAGGGAGTGTCTGCAAAAATCTCCACATTACTGGCCGCAAGTTTTTCACACAAAAACGGAAGGTCGTTCAGCCTGGAATGATGAATAATGAGGATGTCCAGCGCATTGCAAACGCTGACCCGGCGGGTTTTGGCATTGGTGATAATGGCTTGGCCTATCGTTTTGTTTCCCGATTCGTCGAAGTAGGTATGACAAATTCCTGCCCCGGTTTCAATTACAGGGATTGTTGCATTCTTTCTGACAAAATCAATCAACGATTGTCCCCCCCTGGGAATCAACAAGTCGACATAGTCGCGGGCATTGAGCAATTGGGCGGTGGCTTCACGGTCTGATGGTAAAAGGTTTACCAGGTTGGGGTCTGTCTGATATTGTTCAAGTACTTGCCTGATGATGGAAACGATGGCACGGTTTGAGTACTCCGCATCACTTCCTCCCTTTAAGACACAAACATTTCCTGATTTAAGGCACAATCCGCTTACATCGAACGTGACATTGGGACGGGCTTCATATATTACACCTATAACCCCAAAAGGGACGCTGATTTTGCGTATGTGCAATCCATTTGGTCGGAACACATCTGAATGAATCCGGTTAAGCGGTGTCGGCAGGGTAGCAACACTCTGCAAATCTGAGGCAATATCCCTGATACGGTTGGGGGTGAGTTTGAGCCTGTCGTAACGAGGATCCAACGGATCCATTAAGGCCAGATCTTTCTTGTTCTCATCAATGATAAACTGCATGTTTGAAATTGCAGCGATTGCAATACGATCAATCAGTTGATTTATCTGTTTTTCTGAAAGCAGAGCCGCAGATTGGGTTGCCTTTTTGGCCGATATTAGAATGGATTCAGTCGTATTCATCTTGAAGCGTTTTCTGGTTCAAATTTAGATAACAGTAGTTATGAATTGGTTTCGTAAAGATAGAGATGATCGTAATGAATTATGGGATGTTTTTTCTTGCTTCCGGCGAGCAGATTCGCTTTGTCCGAATCATACAGCGTCTTTCCTAATCCCAGTTCATTGCCTTTTTGATCGGTGATTTTAATAATATCCCCTTTTTTAAAATAACCCTGCACCTTTTCGACTCCAATCAATAAAAGGCTGGAGGCCTTTTCGGAAAGTAAGGCTGCGCAGGCCCCCTCATTGATTGTCAGGATGCCTTTTGCAAAACTGTCCGAATGGGCAAGCCATTTTTTAATGCCCGACGATTTTTTCTCATTGGGGATGAAATGGGTATTCAGGACCTCGGCATCTTCATCGAGCAGCTCAAGCAGTATGTTTTCCTGTTTTCCGTTTGCGATATGGACATGAATGCCCTGCTCGGCAACCTTTCGGGCAATGTTTGATTTCGTGATCATTCCACCTCTTCCGAATTCCGATTTTGAAGTTCGGATATGTCTGGCCAGATTGGTTGAATCGATATTGACTTCCCGGATGATCTTAGCATCAGGGTTGTCGGGATGGTCGGTGTAAATGCCATCGACATTGCTCAGGATGACCAATGCTTCAAAATCCATCATTGCCGCGATGAGACCGGAGAGTTCATCATTATCCGTAAACATCAACTCTGTGATTGCGATAGTATCGTTTTCGTTGATGATAGGGACAACCCTGTTTTCGAGCAGGGTAGTGAGGCAGTTTTTCATATTCAGGTAGTGCATGCGGTCTCTGAAGTTCTCCTTAGTGGTGAGGACCTGCGCACAAACCGTATCATATTTGCTGAATAGTTCATGGTAGGTATTGATCAAATGAACTTGACCTACAGCCGACCATAGCTGGCGTGAAGATACCGCGTCATGCTTTCTGGCGGGTTGAACCTCGCTTTTACCGGCAGCAACGGCTCCTGAAGAAATCAGGATAATTTCAATGCCATTGTTTCTAAGCCGGCTGATTTGTTCAACCAGCAGGTTCATCCGGTTGATATCGAGCATACCGTCTGCACGGGTTAGCACATTGCTACCCACTTTTACTGCAATTTTATGATAACGGTTATTCATAATCATGGTTATAAAAAAA
>JAUZOX010000378.1 GCA_030706265.1 Bacteroidota bacterium
ATACCTACAGGGATTTTCAAAAACGCCTGCTTTACCGGGAAGCCCTGAAAGGAATCTTAACCGAAAAGATCAGATTACGAACGGATAAAGGGGAAGGAGCCCGCATTGCCTACTCGCTAAAAAACAGCAGGGAGGGAATAAGTTATCTTTCAGACTTGTTGGATTCAATTCCCCAAAATGAAGAAACGAACATTTTTCACCATCGGCTATTATGCGAATTGGGCACCCAATCTCCTGACAGCATAAAAGGCCAGATTCACCAGGCATCTGATTTAACGCTTTATATAAAATATTTAAGGTTAAAAAGGGAATACGAAGATCCGGTACATTCTCTTTGAAAAGCCAATCGGGAATGAGCTAAACCGGATACTGGTTAAAGAATTCAAAAAGAGAAGGCTTATAAATTAATATCTTGATTTGACGACCATTATAAGGCTAATGGCAGAAAAATCGGTTCAGTTGCAAAATCATTTATGACAAAGAAAGAAAGGATATACCGGGTAAAAGATTTTAAAAAGATTATGATGCAGATCTGGAAAGCAGGTCCTGCCACTACTGTTCTTAATCTGATTCTGAAAATAATCCAGGCTATACTTCCCATTCAAATTCTGTTCCTTACCAAACAACTGGTTGATCTGATTACCCATGTTAAAACGATCGACCGTAATGCCATCGTCGGGGTCATCATCTGGCTTTTGATGATTCAAATCGTCAATGCGATTGTCACTCAGCTCTCCAACTACTTTTCTTCTTTACAACAGCAGTTGGTAACCGATTACCTTTCGCAGGCTGTGATTAAAAAGGCGATTGAAGTGGAACTGGCATATTATGAAAATCCGGAATATCACAATACCCTGCATCTGGCACAGCACCAGGCAATTTATAAATCGCCAATGGTTGTTGGGAATATCAACCAGCTGATTGAATCGACTTTTTCAATCGTGGTGCTTTCCGCTCTCTTTTTTACACTGGGTTGGATTTATGCGGTCTCATTGCTTATCATTGCTATTCCAATTATCGCCATCCGTTGGTACAATGGCAAGTCGACCTATGCACTCGAGAAGAAAAGTGCCGAACTCGAACGGCAATCGGGGTATCTCAATCATGTGCTGACTTCGGAAGTTCATGCCAAGGAGGTACGTGCCTTTGGATTCGGAACTACTTTTCTGAAACGTTTTACAGAAATCAGAAAGCGTCTTTACCGTGAAATGAAAACGCTCAACAAGAGACAGTCCATTGCCGGTTTCATTGCGCAACTGATAGAAATAATCGTAATCTGCCTGATGTACCTGCGGCTTGCTTTGGAAACGCTTGCAGGAGTCATCACGATTGGTGGTTTTATCCTTTATTTTCAAGCCTTTCAGCGATTGCAAAGTTCATTGAAGAGCTGGCTCCAAACCGTGGTTCAGCTTTACCAGTCTCAACTGTTTCTGGGCGATATCTTTGCATTCCTCGATCTGCCTTCATTCAAAACATCGGATACGACTGTACCGGATGACCCAAAGACAAAATGGAATACCCTGACGGTTTCCAACCTTAGTTTCCGCTATCCCAATACCGAAAAAATGGTCCTCCGTGATCTCAGTCTTTCATGCAAATCGGGAGAGGTCATTGCCATTGTGGGTGAAAATGGTTCCGGAAAGTCAACATTGGTTAAACTCCTTTGCAGATTGTATCCATTCGAAAAGGGGCAGATAAGGGTTGGTGAACAGGAGCTCAGAAAGATACCGGAAGAGGAGTTTCGGGAGCATGTCTCGGTCGTCTTCCAGGATTTCGGGAAATACTATACCAGTGTAACCGACAATATCCAGCTGGGATTCAAAGAGAAGACGGATCCGGAAAAAATTGTTCAAAGTGCAAAGAGTGCGGGTGCTCACGCATTTATTGAGTCAATGCCTTTGGGTTATAAGACCATCCTGGGAAGATCGTTCATCAACAGTGAGGAGCTGAGTGGCGGGCAATGGCAAAAGCTGGCAGTAGCAAGGGCGTTTTACAGATCGTCAGACATCCTGATACTGGACGAACCCACAAGCCATATCGACCCTATTGCAGAATACACACTAATCGAGGAGATCAAAGAGAAATTCAGGGAGAAAATAGTGGTGTTCATCACGCACAGGCTGCATCACCTGAAGATAGCTGATCAAATTTATGTCATGAAAGAAGGCCGGATTGCAGAACATGGCACTTTTAACGAGTTGGCAAAAAATGGCGGCACTTTCAGTGAAATGTATCGCAAACAACAATTATAAAATGAAGACCCATATTCCGGCAGACCAACTTTATCTCCGTCACAAGTTAAGTTATCCTCAGATAGACCGGATGCAGGGTACTCAACATGCCCCCATGCATCAAAAGGATATTCTCGATAACTTCAATAATATCCGTGAGTTCATCATGGTTACCGATGGATTCCGGAAGTTATCGATCCCGTTTATTCCCATGAAAGGACCGCTCCTCTCTGCAAGGATCTATGGTGATGCAGCCATCAGGCGAATGCACGATTTGGATCTGCTGCTCAATACCAAGGATGTTCCGTTGGCATACGATAATTTGGTCCGGTTAGGATATATACCCGATCTTAAATTGCCCGATTCCGAAACGGGCAGAAAAATCCTTTGGGATCACAACAAACATCTCTCTTTCGTGCATCCCCAAAAGAAGACGTGTTTTGAACTTCACTGGCAACTGGTAGATTTCAAGGATCATTTTGAATATCATTTTGATACGATCTACCAAAACCTAACCATGACCCAACACTTCATGAACAGGAAGTTTCGGGTATTGAAAAGCGAATATGATCTTTTATTTCTACTGATTCATGGCGCTGCACATAAATGGCAGCGATTGAAATGGCTGGTCGATATCAATGATTTTTTGCACAATATCCGCTTCGATGAACAGCTCCTTCGCTCTCTCGCCCGGTCATATAAAGCAGAAAGGGTACTGGCATTGTACAACAAAGTTGCGATTCTTTATCTGCCGAATCCTCAACTGATTGATATCAAAGTCAACGTTCCGGAGTTCTTGGTGAAAAGTTGTATCAGGGAGATAAAGCGAAAGGAGGTGGTTTGGATTCCCCGAAGTTTTAAAGAAGCAGTTACTTTTTCTTACTTCTTTTACCGGTATCTTTTTCTCCTCTTCCCTGATAGACAAAGCAGAATCGAAAATATCAAAAGATCGCTGGTGAATGCCTACGATTTGAAAATGGTTAAAACAAACAATCTCTTCCTGCTTATCCTTGTAAGGCCGTTCAGTTACTTGTATCGACACATCAGCGGAATACAGCGAAGGAAATAGTCTTTTCGGTATGAATACCTTTCAAAACACATTATTGAAAGTTTAGGTCTATTAAAGTATTACTATTGCAAATAACTATATTTCAACAACTATTCATATTAACATCTATCATTTCCGATTTGGATTGAGTATGCAAAACGGGGAATTTATAATGCCGATATACTTACAATAATCAAACCTTTACGCAGAATCTGTTAAATTTTAAAAGTCCGTGTTTAAAAAACCGCATTGAATTGCATTTATTTCGTAATATTGCAGCAGGAACTTTACGTATGGTTTATTCTTTACACATAGTCGGTTTGACACTCGTCAATAACATTACACTCCCCACACGTACCCCCTGGGGGGTATAGCTTGTGTTTTTTCTTCCGTCCTTTTTTCCTATTCCATTTTTTTAGTTATTTCTCAATTTAAATCATATATGTTATGAAGGTAATGAAGTTTGGTGGTACCTCTGTTGCCTCAGCCGAAA
>JAUZOX010000379.1 GCA_030706265.1 Bacteroidota bacterium
GCAAGATTGGAGGTTGCGGCTGCCTGGCGAAGGCCATTCTCTGTGGCTGCATAGATATTTTGTCCACTTTGGTCAAAGGTAAGATCAAAAACCCGCAAGGTGTTTCCCTGGTTGCCAATGTACCAGGTATCCGCAATTTCCTCTTTCTGCAAATCAACGACTACGATCCCGAAACCACAAGAGAGATAGGCAAACTGATTATGAAAATAAATATTGTTGATTGATTTGTCACCTGAGATCTGTTTGTTTTTAATATCGGGAAGGTTGATGACCGACGATTCTTTGATGATATCAAGATTGGCATTGTTATATGCCACCAGCAATATTCCCAGCTGACTGTTCCAGGCTATCCGGCTGATGCCGATATCCGAAAGCCCGTTTACCTTGGTAAGTTTACTGATACTGTTATCTTCGGTATCAAGACAGAAGATACCATAGGGCGATGCTGCCCATACCCGGTCGGTGCTTCTGGCCAACGATATCAGATTGCTGAATGGCAAATGATCCCTCCATTGTCCAATGGGAATATTTTGCCCCATGGATTTTACAAAGGGGAGTGCGGAAATGTAAACCGACAGAAGAATTTTCAATACTCTTCTCATGAACTTAATTTGAGATGAAGATAATTGAAATTGTTCAACCAACTGAAATGCCTGAAATTTTTATTGGGCATTGGATAGTTAAACCTTTGCCTCTATACGTGTAAACAATTAAAAGAGAAAATTTATTTCTTCCGGTAAAAAACGTATTGAATAAGGATAATAAACAGCACCGTAAAGAGCGTATTTAAGATGCTATGTCCCAGTGTACTGAAAAAATTGCTGAATCTGAATACGTCCAGCAGGAAAAGCATAAAATGATGCAGGGAGGTAAGGACGATGGCATACATAAAAAACCACTGGAAACCTAAGTCCGATATAGAGGGTTCGACACCTGGTTCGTACTCCTTGCGCGAAGTAATGAGCCTCATTACGCCGGGCCTGAAATAGGCTGCAAAAACCGTTGCAGCAGCATGTATGCCCAAAGAGTTTGAGAATAAATCAATGCTGAACCCTAAGGCAAACGCCGATAATAGCAACACCCATCTTGGCGTTTCAAATGGAAGAAGCAAAATAAAAAGGATGTAGATATAGGGGTTTATATAGCCTAAAAAATGAATATTATTCAGGAGCAACACCTGAATCAGGATAAGAACAAAAAACCGCAGTGATATCCTTAAATATTGATTGCTCATTTTACAGGCTCCTCTAATTTTAGTTGTTCTTCGCGAAGCAGATTCTTGATTACATATACGTGGGAAAGGCTGTTGAAATCAACGCCGAGCCTGACATTAATAGTATAAAAGTGTTCGCCTCCCTTGATTGTAAAATCGTTAACCACCCCAATTAATTGCCCCTCGGGAAAGACGTGTGAGTACCCGCTGGTGATAATGGTATCGCCTTTTGAAATCCGGACATATGTTGGAATGTCTTTTAAAGAGGCATAACGATAACTCCCACCTTCCCATGCAATGGTTCCGATCTGACCGTTCTTTTTTATGCGTGCACTTATACGGGTCTCCTTATTGATAAGCGACATAACCCATGAAAAATTTGGAGACGTATTTACTACTATTCCAACAACACCCGAAGGGCTGACTACGGCCATGTCGTTACTTATTCCTTGCAGCTTTCCTTTGTTTAACTGCATATAATTGGTCAGACTGTTTGTGGAATTACTGATAACCTGAGCCGAAAGTGTTTTATATTGTTGATGATAAAGGGAGTCTTTTCTGAAATGCACCAGCGTATCTGTGACCAGATAGGAAGATTTCAACAAGGAACGATAACGTGCGTTTTCTGCGGCCAGTTCTTTATTCGTCTGTTTCAGGTTAAGATATTCCCAAAGGCTATTATATTCACTTTGTATCATACCTGTTTTTTCACTCACCCAAGCGTAGGATACCGATTTCTGGTATCCGTTGTTGTTTACGACCAGGAGCAGCGCAAAAAACTCGAGTAATAGGAAGAGAATAAAGTTTGAGTGTCGCCAAAAGAAATTAAAAAGGTTCCGCATACCGATGTCCTTGGAGGCACTTTAGAAATGAGACCGAATGAATAGTACATCCGGTCTCATTTCTAATGCAGTTGTTATTTAATTAAGAAAGTAAATTTATCAAAGTTCTTCAGGGCAATGCCGGTACCACGGGCAACAGCACGAAGAGGATCATCAGCCACATGAACCGGAAGCTTGGTTTTATTGTGCAGACGTTTATCCAAACCGCGAAGCAAAGCACCTCCTCCGGCTAAATAAATACCGGTTTGATAAATATCAGCAGCAAGTTCGGGAGGTGTCATTTCAAGGGCATTTAGGACTGCCGCCTCGATCTTCGAAATGGTTTTATCGAGACAGTGGGCAATCTCAGCATAGTTAACATAAATTTCTTTGGGGATACCGGTAAGCATATCTCGTCCGTGCACCGCATAATCAGCCGGAGGATTATCAATGTCGACCATTGCGGCTCCAACTTCAATCTTGATGCGTTCTGACGTGCGCTCCCCGATATTGATATTATGTTGTTTCCGCATGTATTCTTCGATATCATAGTTCATATCGTCACCTGCAATACGGATAGACTTGTTATTCACGATCCCACCAAGGGCAATAACGGCAATTTCACTCGTACCACCTCCGATATCGATTATCATGTTTCCGGATGGTTCCATGACATCGATACCGATACCAATGGCTGCAGCCATCGGTTCATGGATCAACCTCACTTCTTTAGCTCCGGCTTGTTCGGCAGAATCTTTAACAGCTCTTTCTTCAACTTCGGTGATACCCGAAGGAATACAGATAACCATTTTTAAAGCAGGAGGAAAGAGCGTTTTCCTGGGAGTGACCATCTTGATGAATTCTTTCAACATATGTTCGGCACTCTGGAAATCAGCAATAACTCCATCGCGTAGGGGGCGAATGGTTTTAATATTTTCGTGCGTCTTACCATGCATCATCATGGCTTTCTTGCCTACCGCGATTACTCTGCCGGTAGTTCGCTCAATAGCGACGATCGAAGGCTCATCCACCACAACTTTGTCATTGTATATGATGATGGTATTCGCAGTTCCAAGGTCTATCGCAATTTCTTTGGTTAAAAAAGAAAAGAGTCCCATCTTTTTATCGTTGTATAATTTTTTGCAAAAATACTATTCAATTATTAAACAATGACTGACAATTCATAAAAAAATATAAATCAGCAAAATATTTTAATGTTTAAAATGTCTGATGCCCGTAAAGACCATTGGCAGCTTGTTTTTATCGCAGTAATCAATCGATTCCTGATCGCGGATTGACCCGCCCGGTTGAATGAAGGCAGCGATACCGGCCTTGTGTGCAATTTCTACACAGTCGGAGAAAGGGAAGAATGCATCTGATGCCAATACAGCGCCATTAAGGTCAAATCCGAAAGCATGGGCTTTATCGATAGCCTGACGAGTTGAATCTACCCTTGAAGTCTGACCTACTCCGTTTCCAACCAATTGTTTGTTCTTGACAAGGACAATCGCATTTGATTTGGTATGCTTGACAATGATATTTGCAAAAAGCAGATCCTCAATTAATGAATTATCGGGACCGGTGGCGGTTACCACTTTCAAATCCTCTCTGGTCTCGGATTTCAGATCTTTATCCTGGACCAGGACCCCATTTAATACAGAACGGTATTGAACCTGGCTGAATTCGATTGCTTTTCTTCTAAGGATAATCCTGTTCTTTTTTGATTCCAGAA
>JAUZOX010000038.1 GCA_030706265.1 Bacteroidota bacterium
TCTTTGGTTTTTCTGGGCTTTGCAGCAGTATGCGAAGTACACCAAAACAGAGGGATCAATCTGGAGGGAATATAGTGATAAGATGAAACTTATTCTTGATGGATTCAGGAAAGGGACGCAATTCAATATCCATATGCTTGGCAATGGATTGATATATGCCGGTGAAGAAGGAAAGGCGCTTACCTGGATGGATGCTATCGTAGATGGAAAACCGGTGACACCCAGAATAGGATTACCGGTCGAGATCAATGCCTTGTGGTATAATGCGGTCATGTTCAGTCTTGAAGTAGCAAGGCTTGCAAAAGACCAGGAATTCATTGAAAGCTGGCAGCCGATAGCCGATGGCATACCCAAAGCATTTAAAGACACATTCTGGAACGAGGAAAGGGGATATCTTGCAGATTATTTCGGGAATACAAGAGCTCACTGGCAGATCCGTCCTAACATGATCTTCGCGGCATCTTTACCCTATATGCCGATCGATGAGGACATCCGGATAATGGTGGTTGATATGATCAGAAAACAATTGCTTACTCCACGTGGGTTGCGTACCCTATCACCGGAAGATGTGGAATACAAGGGCTTCTACTATGGCGATCAGCCTACGCGCGATAAGGCTTATCATCAGGGTACGGTATGGCCGTGGCTCATCGGCCATTATGCCGAAGCTTATCTCAAGATCCATGGGAAAGGGGGATTGTCTCATATTGAAAAATTGTATAGAGGATTTGAAGAAGAGATGTTTGAACACGGTATCGGAACTATCAGTGAGGTTTTCGATGGCGATCCTCCATACCGGGCTGCCGGCGCAATCTCACAAGCCTGGAGTGTTGCTGAGGTGATAAGGATGGGATGGATAATAAAACAATACCAAGACTAGAAGATTAACTGATTATTGCTAAATGATTTACAATCACATCAAGGGATAATTTAAAGTATAGGTTATGAAAGTGCTCATGTTTGGTTGGGAATTTCCCCCACATATCACCGGTGGGTTAGGAACTGCATGTTTTGGATTGACACAAGGGCTCAGTAAGGCCGGTGTCGAAGTGTTATTTGTTGTGCCAAAAGCTTATGGTGATGAAGATGAGCAAGCCGTAAAATTGGTGAGTGCAAGCAATATTAAACTAAATATAAAAGAAGCCGGGTTTGGGAAGCATTGGGAAAAGGTGACATTTATTGAAGTAGGGTCAAGCCTTATTCCGTATGTCGGGCCTGAAGATTTTGCCAAAGTGATGGAACTCTCAAAAATGAGAAAGCTTTCACAGACATCTTCGGTCTTTCAGGAGAGTTTTGAGTTTTCCGGAAAGTACGGAACAAACCTTATCGACGAAGTAAGCCGCTATGCATTGGTGGGGGCTTCACTTGCTGAAAAGATGAATTTCGATGTGATCCATGCTCACGACTGGCTGACCTATCCAGCCGGTATTGCAGCCAAAGAGATCAGCGGTAAGCCCCTGGTAGTCCATATGCATGCAACCGAATTCGATCGTTCGGGAGAGAATGTAAATCCACAGGTTTTTGATATCGAAAAGAACGGAATGGAAGCGGCCGACAGGGTCATCACCGTCAGTAATTTTACCCGCAAGATCGTGATTGACCGGTATGGCATTGACCCGGAAAAGGTGTTTACCGTTCACAATGCGGTAGAACATGTCATCAAACCGGAACTGTCGGAGGTGGACCGGAATGTGGATGAGAAAGTGGTGACTTTTCTGGGAAGGATTACCTACCAAAAGGGTCCGGAATATTTCATCGAAGCAGCAAATAAGGTGTTGAAGAGAGATCCCAATGTGCGATTCGTAATGGCCGGTACCGGTGATATGATGCATAAGATGATCCGCCGGGTAGCACGGCTCGGGATTTCAACGCGATTTCATTTTACCGGATTTCTCAAGGGAGATGACGTTGACAGAATGTATGCATTGAGTGATGTCTATGTGATGCCCTCTGTTTCAGAGCCATTCGGAATTTCTCCGCTGGAAGCGGTAAGATCGAATGTGCCTGTCATTATCTCAAGACAATCGGGCGTTTCTGAAGTACTTACCCATGCGATAAAGATCAACTTCTGGGATGTCGATGCGCTCGCAGATGCAATATATGGATTGTTGCACTACCCGGCAATGAATAAAATGATTGAAAAACATGGTCCCGAAGAATTGAAAGAGATGAAGTGGGACCGTGCGGCATTATTGGTTAAAGATATTTATTTACAAGTTGTTAAGTAATTTTGATAATATGAGATCCGTTTGTTTCTTTTTTCAGGTTCATCAACCTTACAGGCTTCGCACCTATCGTTTTTTTGATATTGGGGATAATCATCATTATTATGATGAATACCTTAACCGTTCGATTATCAACCGGGTTACAGAGCATTGCTATATTCCAATGAACAACCTTTTAATCGGGCTGATAAAAAAATATGGAAAGAAGTTTAAGGTTAGTTTCTCGATTACAGGCTCGGCTATTGATCAAATGCAACAGTATGCACCGGCTGCACTGAAAAGTTTTCAGGAATTAGTTGCAACCGGCAATGTTGAACTCGTTGCCGAGACCTATTCGCACACGTTGGTGGCTCTGAAAGACAAAGATGAATTTAAACAACAGGTACAAAAGCATTGCGATAAAATTGAGGAATTGTTTGGTAAGCGGCCCACCTCTTTTACCAATACCGAAATGATATATGATGATAAAATCGGCGAGATGGTTGCCGAAATGGGTTTTAAGGTAATGCTTACCGAAGGGGCTAAACATATATTGGGTTGGAAGAGCCCGAATTACTTGTATTGCAATGCCATTAATCCAAGGATGAAGGTCCTGTTGCGGAACTTCAGGATGAGCGATGACATCGCGTTTCGTTTCTCGGAACAGAAATGGAGCGAGTGGCCACTCACAGCGGATAAGTACGTTCAATGGATAAAGCAGGTGGGAGAAAATCAGGAAACGATCAATGTTTTTGTGGACTATGAAACCTTTGGTGAACATCAATGGAGCACGACCGGCATATTTGATTTCATGAAGGCATTGCCGGCAGCTATTTTTAAGAATACCGATTTCGAATTTGCAACCCCTTCTGAAGTTGCAAATCACCTGCAACCCATTTCTGCCATCCATGTTCCACAGCCCATTTCATGGGCGGATGAAGAAAGAGACACTACGGCATGGCTGGGAAACGATTTGCAGGATGAGGCATTTGACAGTTTGTATTCGCTTACAGAGAAGATAAAACATGTGGATGATCCCTCCATATTGCGTGACTGGCAATATTTGCAGACTTCGGACCATTTTTATTACATGTGTACCAAATGGTTTACCGATGGAGAAGTACATAAATATTTCAATCCATATCCATCACCTTATGAGGCATTTATGAATTTCATGAATGTGCTTTCAGACCTCATGATACGTATTGACCGTTATTTGCAGAATCTGGAAAAGAACAAACCCAAGCCCGATACGATTCTGGTAACGACTATTT
The DNA here is from genome assembly GCA_030706265.1 of Bacteroidota bacterium. Lineage (GTDB taxonomy): Bacteria > Bacteroidota > Bacteroidia > Bacteroidales > Cfx3-03 > Cfx3-03. The sequence goes on from JAUZOX010000038.1 coordinate 3,479, forward strand.
AATTTGATTGGAAGATCATTACCTCCTTTTGAATCAACTTGTTATTCGGGTTTAAAATCCTTTAAAGCTCTGAATATCAATGGCGATTTAAAATAATATTTGAGGACGTATATCAATCAGGGGTAAAACTGCGTTTGTAAAACAACTTTGATTTGAATCTGTTTAGATTTAAAACATGCGATTTTACAATGTAACTTAAAATAAACATAAGTGATAAATGTATGAGTGAACAAAATACAAGTAAAGTAGATTACCTGTTTGAAGTAAGTTGGGAAGTGTGTAACAAAGTGGGTGGTATTTATACGGTAATCTCTACTAAAGTTCCCCAACTGGTTAAAGAATATAGAAACAATTATATACTCATCGGTCCGGATGTTTGGAAAGAAACTTCGGAAAACCCTGAATTTATTGAAGACAAGACTTTATTTGGGGCATGGACGGAACAAGCTGAGCGGGAAGGGTTGCATATTCATACCGGAAGATGGAATATCGAAGGAAAACCGGTTGCCATCCTGGTTGATTTCACCCCCTTTTTCATGCTAAAAGACAAAATATTAACCGGCTTTTGGGAACGATTTGGTCTTGACTCAATTTCAGGGGGATGGGATTATGTTGAGCCTGCATTATTCGGTTATGCTGCAGCCAGAGTTATTGAAAGTTTCTACAACTTTTACCTCAGTGCTTCCGATAAATTGGTGGCTCATTTTCATGAGTGGATGACCGGGGGAGGCATTTTGCATTTACGCGACCGGGTTCCGCAAGCAGCTACCGTATTCACGACCCATGCAACCGTCTTGGGAAGGACCATTGCCGGTAATCATCGGCCCTTGTACAGTGATTTGAAAAAGTATAATCCGGATCAGGTAGCCCGTGAATTTAATGTGACCGCTAAATTTTCACTCGAACGCTCATCCGCTATGCAATCGGATGCCTTTACCGTTGTGAGTGCGATTACAGCAGAAGAGTGCTCATCATTTCTGGGAAAACCGGTTGATCTGGTAACCCCCAATGGATTCGATGATTCTTTTGTACCCAATTCCGGATTATTTAATGATGCAAAGACACTGGCACGTGAGACACTGTTGAAAGTGGCCGAAGCCGTCCTGAACCGTAAAGTCGATTCCAAAGCAATATTGGTGGTCAATAGCGGCCGGTATGAATTTGGTAACAAGGGCATTGATTTGTTTATTGATGCCTTAAGTTTATTGGATAACGATGACGAGTTAAACAATGAAGTCATTGCTTTTATTACTGTCCCGGCAAATCACACGGGGCCTCGAAAAGAAGTTGTACAACGATTGCAGAATGGGATTTCGGGTAACAGCATTGAAGGAGAATACCTGACGCATAATCTATATGATCCTGATAGAGACGATATACTTAAACGAATTGTCAGCAAAAAACTCTTAAATCAAACCGGACACAAGGTTCAGGTCATCTTCGTTCCATCGTATTTGAATGGCAGCGATGGTGTGATAAATAAAACGTATTACGAACTTTTGATCGGCTTTGATCTATCTGCATTTCCTTCTTATTACGAACCCTGGGGTTATACTCCACTGGAGAGCATTGCATTTCATGTGCCGACAGTAACGACAAATCTTGCCGGATTTGGCCTTTGGATGAAAGAATATGCCAAATCGCAGGAGAATGGGGTTCTGGTCTTAGACCGAAATGAAACCAATGCCGCATCTGTTACATCGGGCATCGCCTTCTTCATTAAAAACTATTCGTTAAGCAATTCCGCCCTTCGAAATTCTATGCGTCAATCGGCTTTTAGATTATCACGACTGGCACTTTGGGAAAACCTGCTTGATTTTTATAAAAAAACTTATGCAATTGCACTTGAAAAGTCTGCACAGCGGTTTGATCAGTATAAACTCAAACGACCGACAGAGGGTGGTGAACCTTACGTATATGTAAGGGCTAATAAGCCGGAGTGGCGTAAGTTCAGGGTAAAGCCCGACTTTCCTGAAAGCCTTGTCAGGCTGAAAAAACTGTCCCAAAATCTTTGGTGGTGTTGGAACCATGAGGCAAGGCAATTGTTTAGCATTACCGATCCCGAACTTTGGGAAGCTGTCAATCAGAACCCGGTAGCCCTGCTATCCCGTCTTTCGTACAAGACCATCAAAGCATTGGAAAAAGATAAGCTCTTCAATGAAAAACTTGATTTGGTCTATTCCCATTTTGAAAAATACCTAAAAGAAGCCGAAAAGAAACCGGCCTTACAAGTGGCATATTTCAGCATGGAGTTTGGTTTACATGATTCTATTCAGATTTATTCCGGTGGTCTTGGTGTATTGGCAGGTGATTATCTGAAGGAGGCAAGTGATTCCAACTTTAATATGATCGGAGTCGGGCTGCTTTACAGATATGGATATTTCAAACAACAATTGACAATTCTGGGCGATCAGGTTGACTCATACAGTCCCCAGGTATTTTCCGATCTTCCCCTTAACCCTGTGCATGATAAAAACGGGGATTGGCTAAAGATCAGTATTGTTCTTCCGGGCCGGAAACTGTATGCCAAGGTTTGGAGAATTGATGTGGGACGGATACCCTTGTATCTGCTTGATACCGATATATCCGATAATACGGATGCCGACAGATCGATTACCCATACACTTTATGGGGGCGATTGGGAAAACCGGTTTAAGCAGGAATTGCTGCTGGGAGTAGGTGGCATTCGGATGTTACAGGCGTTAGGACTAAAACCTGACTTGTATCATTGCAATGAGGGACATGCTGCTTTTATAGGCGTTGAAAGGCTTCGTAACCTGGTACAAGTCAAGAAGCTTACCTTCGCCGAAGCCATAGAGGTGGTCCGTTCATCGAATCTGTTTACGACCCATACTCCCGTTCCTGCAGGCCATGATGCATTTTCGGAAGATATTTTGCGTACCTATATTCCACATTATGCAGACCGGCTAGGCATCAGTTGGGAGGCCTTCATGAATCTGGGGCGTTTTGTTGAAAACAAGACCGATGAGAAATTTTCCATGAGTGTCCTTGCAGCCAAGCTTTCGCAGGAGATGAACGGGGTGAGTGCCATTCATGGCAGGGTATCCCGCGAGATGTTCGCTCCTTTATTCGATGGGTATTTTGCCGACGAGTTATACATTGGTCATGTCACAAATGGGGTACATTATCCGACCTGGGCAGCATGGAAGTGGCAGAAACTTTACGTTCAGGAATTTGGGAAGAAATTTCTTACGGATCAATCCAATCCGGAACATTGGCGCAAAATACATAATGTATCCGACGATGCTATTTGGGAGATACGCAATCAACTGAGGGGCGAACTGGTGGATTACATTCGCGAACATGTTAAAAATGACATGACTCTACGTAAGGAAAGTCCGAAACAAATATTGAAAGTCGCTGAAAGTCTGGATCCGAAAGCCTTGACGATAGGATTTGCAAGACGTTTTGCAACCTATAAAAGAGCTTACCTTCTCTTTAGCAATCTGGATCGTTTGTCGGAGATTGTTAACAATAAAAAGAGACCGGTTCAATTTATTTTTGCCGGTAAAGCCCATCCGGCTGATAAAGCCGGACAGGATCTGATCCGGAGAATAGTTGAAATTTCCAGGAAACCGGAGTTCACCGGAAAGATCGTTTTTGTTGAAAATTATGATATGCAACTTGGCCGGCGCCTGGTTCAAGGCTGTGACGTGTGGCTTAACACCCCAACCCGTCCCCTTGAGGCCTCAGGAACGAGCGGTGAGAAAGCGGCCATGAATGGGGTCTTGAATTTCAGCGTTCTGGATGGCTGGTGGGCTGAAGGCTATACAGAGAAGGCCGGATGGTCATTGCCGGAAAAGGATACCTTCGATAACAGCGCTTTTCAGGATGAGCTGGATGCTGAAATGATATACAGTTATTTTGAAGATGAAATCATCCCCTTATTTTATGAAAGGGATAAAGATGATGTTCCACAAAACTGGATAGGTTATATCAAAAATAATATTGCGGAGATAGCACCCCGGTTTACCATGAAACGTATGCTGGATGATTACAAGAATCAATATTATTTACCAATGTTTAAAAGGCAAAAGGTATTAACCGATGATGGTTATGAAAAAACATATGAACTTACGGCTTGGAAAAGAAGAATATTGAGGGCTTGGAATTTTATCCAGCTGCTGGAAATTAAAGTACCGGATCCTTCAATGGAAAAGGCGCTAAAACTTGGCGAACGATATATGGTTGAGGTGACACTGGATCTAAAGGATTTAAGTTCGGCTGATGTTGGTGTTGAAATTATTTTTGGTGAAAAAAACAAAAATAAGGTAGACCGGATTCTTGAAGTGGTTGAATTACAACCGGGTGATGAAATCGGGGGGATTACCCATTACAAGACCGAGATTGAAGCCATCAGTACCGGTTCTTATGAATTTGCGTTCAGGATATTCCCCAGGAATCCTTTACTTCCACATCGTCAGGATTTCAATCTGGTCCGTTGGGTGTGATTTTATTTATCATTTTTTATAAATTTGCAGGCTCAATCAGGAGAAGGTTGGGCCTGTTATAATGTTATAAAAATAAAAAACGATTGTATATGAAGTTATTGGAAGGAAAAACAGCACTGATTACTGGTGCATCACGCGGAATCGGTATGTCTATTGCACTGAAGTTTGCTGGTGAAGGAGCTAATATTGCTTTTACGGATATCCGTCGTGATGAAAATATGGAGAATCTTGAAAAGGAACTTCAATCACTCGGCGTTCAAGCTAAAGGGTATGCCTCAGATGCAAGCTCATTTTCAGACAGCGAAAGGGTTGTGGAAGAAGTCGCAAAAGATTTTGCACGGATTGATATCCTGGTCAATAATGCCGGCATAACACGCGATAATCTTTTGATGAGAATGAGTGAAGCTGATTGGGACCTGGTATTAAAGATAAATCTCAAATCTGTTTTTAATCTTACCAAGGCGGTTCAGAAAATCATGCTGAAACAACGTTACGGATCAATTATTAACATGAGCTCGGTTGTCGGCGTCAAAGGAAATGCAGGTCAGGCAAATTATTCTGCTTCTAAAGCTGGGATGATTGGTTTTACAAAATCAATAGCACAGGAATTGGGTTCGAGAAATATACGTTGTAATGCGATAGCACCCGGTTTTATTGAAACAGAAATGACGCATAATCTCACACAAGAAGTCAGGGACGAATGGGCCAAGAAGATTCCCTTGAGAAGGGGGGGAAAGCCTGAAGATATTGCCAATGTCTGTGTCTTTTTGGCAAGTGAACTTGCTTCTTATGTTACAGGACAGGTTATCAGTGTATGCGGTGGCATGACGATGTAAATTTTTTAACGATCAATTGAAATATTAAGAGGCCTTCCAGATAAAACGAAGGCCTTTATTCAATAAATTTAGCCTCTTAGCCCATTTTTCAATCGACTAACATGCTTGCTTGTTGTTCTAAATTGAGTATTTTTGCGGTCTATTGCTAAATAGTCTCACTTCTAACAAAATTAATTCAGTTTATTAATATGAGTTTTCGGATTATTGTATTGGCCAAGCAGGTGCCCGACACACGCAATGTTGGCAAGGATGCTATGAAAGCAGACGGGACCGTCAACAGGGCTGCCTTACCAGCCATTTTTAACCCTGAAGATCTGAATGCCCTTGAAATGGCATTGAAGGTTAAAGATCAGATAAAAGGAGCCGAAGTTATTGTTTTGACAATGGGCCCGACCCGTGCTGCTGAAATTATACGTGAAGCAATGTACCGGGGTGCTGACAAGGGATATTTAATTACAGACCGCAAGTTTGCAGGATCAGATACACTTGCGACTTCTTATACGCTTTATCTTGCCGTAAAAAAACTATTACCCTGTCAAATGGTGATATGCGGTCGTCAGGCTATTGATGGAGATACCGCACAAGTAGGCCCTCAGGTTGCTGAAAAGCTGGGTATTCCCCAGATAACTTATGCTGAGGACCTTGTAACGGTTTCGGAAGATAAAGTCGTCATTAAACGGCGGTTGGAACGGGGAGTAGAAACTGTTGAGTCAACTTATCCGGTTGCCGTTACCGTTCATGGATCGGCTGATAGCTGCCGGCCCCGAATCTCGAAACTCTTACTCAAAAATAAACATGCCCGAACTGTTACCGAACTTCAGGCCGAAACCCAGGATTATACAGAGCTTTACGCAAACCGTCCGTACCTGATGATAGACGAATGGACCGTTGACGATCTGGATGCTGAACAAGGAAGGCTTGGCTTGTCAGGTTCGCCTACAAAGGTGAAGAAAATAGATAACGTCATTCTATTGCACAAAGAATCCACTTTTTTAACCAGTGACGATCGGGATGTGGAATCGCTCATGAAGGAATTAATTGGGCAACATATTATTGGATAAGTTGCGTCGCCGCATTGTTTAATCACCCAAAAATTGTAAAAAGTGAAAAGCGTATTTGTATATTGTGAGATAACTGAAGAAGGCAACGTAGCTGAAGTAAGTCTTGAATTACTCTCCAAAGGCCGCAAGTTGGCCAATGAGCTGTCGACTAATCTGGAAACTGTTTTGATTGGCCATCAACTCGATGGAATTCCTGCCCTGATTTTTCCTTACGGAGTCGATGTCGTTCATCTGGCAGATCATCCTGAACTTTTCCCATACCGGACATTGCCTCATGCTGCCGTAATTATCGATCTTTTTGAAAGGGAACAGCCTGAAGTCGCCTTATTTGGGGCAACTTCAGTGGGTCGTGACCTGGCTCCCCGCATCTCTTCTGCCATGCAATGCGGTTTAACCGCAGATTGCACTTCCCTGGAAATCGGAGATCATTTAGAAAGCAAAACACAAAGGGAATTTAAAAACCTTCTCTATCAGATTCGCCCTGCTTTCGGTGGTAATATTATTGCCACAATTATCAATCCTGAGACGCGTCCGCAAATGGCAACGGTACGGGAAGGCGTTATGAAACAGGAAATCGTTGATAAAAACTATTCCGGAAAAATTAAAAAGATCGACCTCTCCACGATTCTGAAGGACGAATATTTTGCAGTTAGAATTTTGGATCGGCATATCGAGCAAAATAAAATAAATATCAAAAGCGCTCAGGTAATCGTGGCCGGAGGTTATGGTGTAGGCTCTTCTGAAAATTTTAAGATGCTTTTCGAACTGGCAGAAGTATTAGGCGGAGAAGTTGGAGCTACCCGTGCTGCGGTTGATGCCGGATTCGTAGAACATGAACGTCAGATTGGACAAACAGGCGTCACTGTGAGACCCAAACTTTACATCGCCTGTGGAATTTCAGGTGCCGTCCAGCATCGTGCCGGGATGGATCAATCTGCTAAAATTATTTCAATTAATACGGATCCTAATGCTCCGATCAATGCAATTGCCGATTATACCATTATCGGTAGTGTTTCAGAAATTGTTCCTAAAATGATTAAATACTACAAAGCTAATTCCAAGTAATTGATCTGAATATTTCTGAACACCTGGATTAATACAATAATACATTGAAGCCATGTCAAATTTTTATACCGATAATGATAGTTTGAAATTCCATCTTGAGCATCCGTTGATGGAAAAAATTGTTCGCTTGAAGGAGGACAATTTTGCAGAAAAAGAACTTTATGATTATGCTCCCCTCGATTATGAGGATGCAATTGACAGCTATGCCAAAGTGCTTGAAATAGTTGGTGAAATTGCAGGAGATACGATTGCCCCCAATGCGGAATCAGTTGATCATGACGGACCGACTTTGGTAAATAACGCGGTTCGTTATGCGCGAGGTACCCAGGAAAACCATGATACCCTTGTAAAAGCCGGATTGGTTGGCATGTCGTTGCCACGTAAATATGAAGGATTGAATTTTCCAATAGTTCCTTATGTAATGGCTGCCGAAATTGTATCCCGCGCAGACGCTGGCTTTGCTAACATATGGGGATTACAGGATTGTGCCGAAACGATTCATGAGTTTGCTTCCGAAGAATTGCAGGCAGAATTTCTTCCCATGTTTAATCACGGTGCCACTGCAGCAATGGACCTGACAGAGCCCGATGCCGGTTCCGACCTTCAGAGCGTACAATTAAAAGCCCATTTCGATCAGGCAAAAGGACAGTGGTTTCTGAATGGCGTGAAGCGATTCATCACAAACGGAGATGCGGATATCTCTTTGGTTTTAGCCCGTTCGGAGCAAGGCACTAATGATGCCCGTGGTTTGTCTTTATTTATTTATGACCGGCGTTCGAATGCGATGTCGGTACGACGCATTGAAAATAAACTTGGTATCAAAGGTTCTCCAACCTGCGAACTTGTTTTCAAGGATGCTCCTGCTAAGTTAGTAGGAGATACGAAAATGGGGCTGATCAAATATGTTATGTCTTTGATGAACAGTGCCCGTCTTGGAATTGGTGCACAATCTTCCGGTATAGCCGAGGCTGCATACCGGGAAGCATTAAAGTATGCGGCTGAACGTGAACAATTTGGGAAAGCAATTATTAAATTCCCTGCTGTATATGAGATGCTGACAAATATGAAAGTCAAGATCGATGCGATGAGGACGCTGCTTTATGAAACTGCACGATATGTTGATGTTTATAAAGCTTACACACATCTTTCAAAGAATCGCAGACTCGAACCGGCAGAACGGGATGAAATGAAAGCCTTTACCCGTAACGCTGATGCGCTTACCCCGCTGCTGAAATTGTTTTCCAGTGAATCATGCAACCAGATCGCTTATGATGCCTTGCAGATTCACGGTGGCACCGGTTATATGAAGGACTTTCCAATTGAGCGGCTTACCCGCGATGCACGCATAACCTCGATTTATGAAGGGACGTCTCAGTTGCAGGTTGTTGCTGCAATGCGGTTTGTTGGAAACGGAATCTACTTAAAGATGATGCAGGACTTCGAAGCCCAGGAAGTGAAAGCGGAATTTGAATTCTTGAAAAA
>JAUZOX010000380.1 GCA_030706265.1 Bacteroidota bacterium
AAACATGACCTGTTCAACGGGAATGGTTCTGATGTGCTCACCGGCCTTAACCAGAAAACGGTTCTTGTATGTCTGGGTCAGCATCTGCAGCATACGGTCCATAACCGGTAGGGCAATGGCGTCGGGCTTTGAAACGTCACGCTGCCAATGGCTGAACTTTTCCATCGCCCTGTTCAATTCATCCATGTCGATTGGCTTGAGAAGGTAGTCGATGCTGTTTACCTTGAATGCCCTAAGCGCATATTCATCAAAAGCCGTCGTAAAGATGACGGGACAAGCTACCATGGTTTGGTCAAATATTTCAAAACTCAATCCGTCAGCCAGCTGTATGTCCATGAAGGCCAGATCGGGTTGCGGATGAGATGCAAACCATTCCACCGTCGCTTTAATGCTGTCAAGTGTCCCGACTATTTTGGTCCCCTGGTCAAAACTCCTGATCAAACTACTCAGCCTGGATGCAGCCAGTTTTTCATCCTCAATGATTAATATGTTCATCGACCCCTTTTTAATGATTTATAAACCCGGAGATACGACAGATCGTATTTCCGCAATGGAACGGCAAGTTATGATTGAATTTCTATCAACGGCAGTTTAACCGTAAACCGATCGTTTGTCTCTTCCACCACCACGGGCAATCCTGTAAAGTAAGCATACCGGTTACGAATGTTGTCAAGCCCGATGCTTCCCGTTTCGTGAATCACCTTTTTCTTCTGAAGATTATTGTTCACGACCAGATAGCCCTCTTCAGCGGTGATGGAAATATTCAACGGTTTATCTTCCGAAATGATGTTGTGTTTAATCGCGTTTTCAACCAGCATCTGTAACGATAAAGGGATAATTCTGCCCGCGACGTCATCCAGAGTGATATCGACGACCAGGCTGTGGTCGAACCTGATTTTTTGCAGATAGACAAAGGCATTTACAAACTGCAGTTCAGTACTGAGTTCTATCAGCTCCTTATCCTTATGTTCGAGGACATAGCGGTACACTTCCGAAAGTTGTTTTATAAACTTCACAGCCAACGGTGGATCGGTTTCTACCAAAGAGGTAAGCACATTTAAACTGTTAAACAGAAAGTGTGGATTGACCTGGTTTTTTAATGCATTAAACTGCAGGTTGAGGGCTTCTCTTTTAAACTGTTCTTCCTGGATGAGCAACTTTTTCCATTCCACAAAAAAGTTGGCCATATAATGGCCCAGCGTGATGATGATGGTGATGATCAACTCACTGATCATTACAAAGAAGCCCTGGTCAAATAGCACTGCCAGTGAAACCGGTTCCTTGCTGCGTAAATTATACCACAATAAATTAACTAAAACGATAATGATCATTGAAATGACGATTCCGGATGCAAAGCAAATCAGTAAAGTCCTTAACGGACCTTTCCGCCATGGAAAGGTCCTGGTCATAAAGTCTCCCCAAAAGTAATTTCCTTTAAAGAGAGGATACCCTACCAGCATCCCATAAAAGATTTGTATATCTATGTTCCCCCAATAAATACCCCTTGAAAATATCGTGCTGGCTACAACTCCGATTAAACCGCATATTGCCAGCAGGATTAATTCACCTGCCATCATCCGGTATATATTTTTATGCTTTCTTTCAAATTTCATTGTATGTTGTTCTTTTGTGTTAATATATTGCGAGTTGATACTTCGGGTCAGGAATAGAGATATGAATGAAAGCTTTTACAATAAGAGTCTTGACTTCAACACTTATCCGGTTATATTTTTAGTATTGATACATTGTGGCATACGGATTTTATCCCTACATGTCAATGCAAAATTTCAAAGCTAAAAATAATATTTTCTTTGATTCCGTTTCCCAAGGTATTTATTCACAGGACATCAATAATTGTTCATTGTGCGCTTTTCCCCAATTCGGAGATAATGAATCGGCAGGCTTAAAGCTCAGAAACTTTTCACTCGCTTTTTGAAACAGGGGTTTAGCTACTTGTTTCCCACCGCCAAACATTTCTGGGGTATTCAACAGGTTCTGCCCTTTCAGGTAATAGACTCTCGGGTTCTCCGGGTTGAGCGATTCAGCTTTATTAAAAGCCTCATTGGCTTTCATTACTAAATTCTGGCCACGAGTCATGGGGTCCACCATGATGCGTGCCTGATACAACAATCCCTGCAATACCCAGATTTCAGATTCTTTTTCATTGAGTTTGATTATTTTGTCAATCATAATCTGTGCCTGGTCCAGCAAAGGATCTATTTTAAGGGCATCCTTTTCTCCAAATGAATATAAGGTCGTGCACAATGCCGCATAATAAGCCGGCAGCCACTCGGTCGTCTCGTTTTCAGCGATCCGCTGAAACTTATTGGCCAGATCAAGATAGGTCGCATGGTCCGTGATGGCATTCATTTCAGAAAGCGCATCGCCCATGGCCTGCCGGTATTCGCTTTTGTCCTGGGCCAGTAATCCGGTAACGACCGAAAAGGTAAACAGGAACGTTAGCGGTATTGCTTTGAAATTCATCATAATTCTTTTCATGGCTTTTGTTTTTTTAAGGTTTGTAATCAGAAAATCGGATTAAATATGATAAATAAAATCTGTCGTTTACAGGAAGTTGCTCCTCCTCCCGCCATTGCTCATTGCTTTTTCTTCTTTTCAATCGAAATGAACATGGCCATCATGGCAAAACGTTTGGCATCGGGCATAATGGCCCGTGGAGCAAACTGTCCGTTGGCATCGGCCACGGTACTGTAATGATATCCATAGACATTGTTGAATCCAAACAGGTTACTGACCGAGCAATAGACAATGGTGAAGCAACCAAAGATGTGGGTCAGGTAACTCAGGTTCATGCTGACATCATGGTAGCTCTTGGTACGGTCCGACATGAAACCGGTTGAGTTGGGATTATAATAGGGACGCCCGCTGGCATAAGTGTAGGTCAGTCCAATCATCGTTTGAAGCTTTACCGAGAAGTACTTGATGACGGCATTTGCATTGTGTGAGCTGATAAAAGAGGGTGTGGCCGATTGCGCAAAGTCATTGTAGAGCCGTTTTGAATCGATAAAGGAATAAGTCAGCCAGTAATCCAGATTTTTGATCGACTTCTGATCCCTGAAAAACAGATCGATGCCTTTCGCATAACCCTGTCCCAGGTTGTTATAGGTCGAAGGATCGGGATCGTTTTCAACGGCATAACGTAAAAGGTGGAGGTAGTCTTTATAATAGGCTTCAACCCGGAAGATGCGGTCGTTTTTGTTGATCTGGTAGTTCAGAATGTAATGGTTGGCCTGCTCGAAACCAAGCCGGTGTGTAAAACGAAGCGCAGTGGCCGAAGGATCCTGATAAAATATGCCGTAGGCCAGCGATATTTGTGCATTTTCCGAAGTCTTGAAAGCCATCGAAAGCCGTGGCATCAGGTTCGATTTTTGAAGCAGGGATGAATACTCGCTTCTTACCCCGGCCCTTAAGGCCAGTTTGTTGATGGGGGCATATTCCGATTCAAGAAATCCGGAGGTGATGTTCTCAGTATAGCCTGTCAGGTAGTCCTGATGGTCCAGGCTGTTGAAATAATCCTGGTTGAATTTGTCGCTTGTGAATTCAATGCCGGTCTTTAACCCCAGCCGGTTGGTGAAATGATGGTTGATCGTGAAGCGGGCCTGAAGGCTTTTATCGGTTTCATTCAACCTGCTGCTGTCGATATTTTTCCGGTCCGGGGTATCCGACCAGGCCATTCCCGCCATCAGCGTGGTGCTCTTGCTCAAAGGCGCAGTGTATGTGGTGTTGATATAGTCATTTGT
>JAUZOX010000381.1 GCA_030706265.1 Bacteroidota bacterium
TAACGCCTAAACTTGAACCAAATATGCTATCGCCTAAACCTGCGCCAACCGGGGTATGGCAGGAGATTGCGGGTCAGGCCCGCAATGACGTACGAGGGGTGGCCCACAATGACCTACAAGCGCAAGTGTCCGGTTTTTTAGTTCGGGTTTGAGCGTAGCGGTAACCTGGACTAATAAACAGAAGCAGTTAAAAAACGATCTGAAAGGGAAACGACGAACATACATGGTCCAAGTTACGGCTTAGGCCTAAACTTGAACCATGTATGGACCAAACGGAGCCATCCCTACAGAATGACGTTCGGTTTTAAAGCGCTTTCAGATATCGAAACTCATTGCTGTCCACTTTTTATTGGACAGCCTCATGATAAGACAATTATTTTCCAACTGTATTGGGTTGCGGTACGTCGTTTTCCTGAAAGTACCGATAATTGGAATTACCCATAATCGTCGTTGATTTCCAGGTATGTGATTGCCAGCCTGCTTTAAAACGTTGTATCCGTTTTAGCAGGTGCCGGTAGTCTTCACTGTTCACACCGCCAAAAGCATCTTTATTTTTCCAGAGTATCGGCAATGTTTTATCAGACAATTCATTGACAATAAATTTGGTATCGAGATTCGAACGATTGTAGCTTAAATTATACGTTGCAATCAGGGTGTCCCAATTGAACAGCGCTACAAACAACAGCACGCAATAGGCTGTTATCGAAACCGTTCGCAGGTAATAAACCACAGTTTTACGCATCCCAACATTGTTCATGAGCAAGATCAAAACAACAATTGTGGCAACCAGGAAAAAGAAAACGCCCAATCGCAGGTAAGCCAGTCCGTAGGATTGTACATAGTACAGATTGCGGATCAGAACCGATACCACCATAATCATGTTTTGTCCAATCCACAAGTAAGCCCACATTTTCAGCCTTCTGTTGTTTTTGTGGAAATTGAGATTCCCATAAAAGAAAAAGAGCACCACTCCTATCGCGACAAAAACGCTAAAAATCAATATAAAGGTCCCTTCATGCACAAACCGCCTTAACTCCGGTGCGGTGGCAGGCTCGTAATGAAACCATACGTGAATAACATCCAGAATGTTAACAATCAACAACAAAATATTTACCATAACAAATGAGATTGTCGCCATTCTATAAAAGTTTTCCTGGCTAACTACCGAAGAGATTCCTAAAAAGCCACTACCTGGTTTTTCGTGAATATCATCCGGCAATTTTGTTTCAACCTTTTCCAATAGCCTGTTTTTATAACTCAGTATTAATGAAGCACCGATACCAAAACCAAAGAGCAGGAAGAAGAATTCAGGCAAGGAAATCAAATCGATCAATGTCTTCAGATTTCGGTAGACCCAGTCAAAGAACTGAAGGGTCAATTTGTTAAAAGCTTCATTCGCATTGACATAAAGAACTAAAAAAACAGAGGTGATGATGATGGGAAGGATCAAAATGATGATCCAGCGTTTATACTTTTTAAAACCCGGTATAAAATCCAATTTGTCGGAAATCAGTTTAAAAGCTTTGAAAAGGCAAATGAAATAATTCAATACTCCTGCAACTCCTGCAAGTATAAGTTGTGTAAGATAAGGAAATTGCGTTTTCCCAATGAGCAGAATAAAACTAATGATATACATAAAATGTGTGAACATCGAGTCGTGCCAGAATATACCCATTGCACACAACAGGTTGGCCGCAAACATCAGTTGTACTGATCGTTGAACTACTGCGAACGGTTTGAACCAAAAGATGACAGCACCCGATACAATAGAGAAAAGCAGTATATTCAGTCCCCAGTACTGATCCCAGAACAGCACATAAAAGAGCGCCACAAATAGCAATAACCCGGTTAAATCTTTGTTTAATTTTTTCATAAGAAAATAAATTTTAATAAATAGGCCTTATGGAACTCGCACATAAAATTTTTATACGGTCATAATTTAATTAATTGGTCGTATAGAACTCGCATAAATGCTCGGTTCATCGTTGTTTGTGATCTTTGAGCATGCTCGTTTCATGGCTGAAGTATTTAAAAGTACTTTGTATTTCAAAGTTGATGAATAAAAAAATTTAGATTATAGATTTTTAATGATGTTTTCGAGTACCTGGATGTGCTCCTGGAAGGCTTTTCTTCCGTTTTGGGTGATCGTGTAACTGGTATTGGGTTTGCGTCCGATAAATTGTTTGTTTACAGAGACATAGCCGGCTTCCTCCAACGCATGGACATGGCTGGCAAGATTGCCGTCGGTCACATCCAGCAACTCCTTCAGACGCGAAAAATCGAGGGAATCATTCACATAGAGCGATGACATGATTCCCAGACGAATCTTGCTTTCAAAGATTTTGTTAAAACCGGCTGTTATATTTTTCACTTTTCGAGTTTGTAATGCATGAATAAGCCGTAAGCTATATGGAAAAAACCGAAGCCAACTGCCCAGAACAAGAGTCCGTAACCAATGTAAAAACAACAGATTAATCCCAAAACAACTTCCACATAGCCAAGATAACGGGTATTGCCGATAGTGTATTTACTTGCGTTGATCAATGATAAGCCATAAAAGATCAGCATCGCAGGCGCAACAAGGCCGACAATCCCATGAAATAAAAGTGCAATACAAAAGATCCCTCCAGCCAGTAAAGGAATAGCAAGATTAACCAACATACGCACCGCAGTTTTATCGAGTACGGATTGTCCTGTTTTCCTGGATTTCCGCAGGGATAAAAATATGCCGAAACCCACCGATAAAATCAAAACCAGAAAAGCATCCACACCATAAAATGTCAGCACCGCTGTCTTCTCCCCTGCCTGAAGATGATCAAAAATAGCGTCCGGTCCAAAGCTTTGAGCGCTGTAAAAGTATGCCGCCGCCGCACCTGCAAGTGCAAAGATCCCGGCAAATGCTCCGGTTAAACCACTGAGTGAAATAAACTTTGATGAACGCTCCATCATGGAACGAATATCTGTTAAGGCTTCAATTGCTTTGTCGTTTTCCATCATAAAGTACTTTGTGTTGCAAAGCTAAAACATTTATGGATTGAAGTCAACGGAATTCAAAAAAATAGTATCCATAATTTGCAAACGATGTTGTCCGGTAAAAAAATAAAAGCATCGCTGAATCCATATCTGTCTGAATCAGAACATCCATATATTTTGCATTTTCAGTTTTAAGTGATAGGCCAGTTTAAAGCGGGAGGAATTGATATCGATTCTTATTGCTTTCTGCCTGTCCCTTTCCGGATTTTCATGAAATTTAATCAGATAAATGTGATGGAAAGGGTGTATTGGGGAAAAACTTACACTGTTGTCCGATGCGCAGCGGTAAACGGGACTATAAGAAGCATCGTTTTGTGACAATCAAAAGTGAAAAACATAAGGTGAGCATGGTTGAAGTTACTGCTTGGGCCTAAACTTGAACCATGTATGAGGGCAGATTCCACCGGATCCAAATCCGTGAGATTGCGGGTCAAGCCCGCAATGACGTACAAGGGCGAGTGCCCCTGTCTTTTTAGTTCAGCTTTGAGCGCAGCGGTAACCTAGTCTGATAAACAGCAGCAGTTAAAAAACGATCTGAAAGGGAAACGACGAACATACATGGTCCAAGTTACGGCTTAGGCCTAAACTTGAACCATGTATCCGCCAAACCTGCGCCAAACGGAGCGATTAAAAATTATAATAAGGATGGAGATTGCGGGTCAAGCCCGCAATGACGTACGGGAGGGACAAGCCCGCAATGACGTACGAGTGCTGCAATGACGTACA
>JAUZOX010000382.1 GCA_030706265.1 Bacteroidota bacterium
AAATCGGCGGCTATTCTCATCAGGGTTTGATGATTCGACAGACGGGGAATATCCCATTGATCATTGGGACCCAATACTTTGTCGAGATATGGCATCCTACCCCAAATTTTAAATAGGGTAAAGTGGCAAAATGCCCGTACAAAATAGGCCTGGCCTTTATAATCATCAATGTCGACCTGCTGGGCATCCGATAACATATGGATGTTTTGCAATGCCATGTTGCAGATACGGATATTGGTGAACATGGATTCAAGGATAGGACGACGGTTACCGTCGTAACAGAACTTATCCAAACTGGCCGAAACAGAACCACCTTTAATGGTTTGACCTTCCATGACACGACCCATGTCGCTCATATCGGTCAGCGCATCCCAGGTATATTTCTGGTCCCACATATCGAAGTAAAGTGAAAAGCCGTTTTTAATGCTATAGTCTTTTTGGTTTCCACTGTAACTTTTCGTACCGCCGTAAACAAATTCAAAGTATTTCTTGAAGTTTTGGTATTTTGAGAATACATCCTTCTCGGTCAATCCCGATGCAGGCGCCTTGTCAAGATAGCTTTTCAAGCAGGATGGAAGGAAAACCGAACACATCCCTATGCATATGATTAAAATGATATATTTTTTCATTGTTATTTTTTTAGGGTTAGAAACCGAATTTCAAACCAATATTGAAGCTACTCATTTGCGGATAGAATCCTTGTTCGAAATCTTTTCTTTCAGGATCACCTTCAATTAAATTCGTTAATGTCCACAGATTTGTTCCGGTAGCATATACGGACATATTATTGATTCCAACAACCCGTTTTAGCAATGTAGAATTGAACGTATAACTGGCAAATACTTCTTTCAAACGCAAGAAATCGGCTTTTCTCCAGAAACGGTTTTCAAGCATGATTTGATATCCCTTATCTGCTTCGCCACCACCCCAGAATAAGATGTCTGCGCTGTTGCTTCCGCTATAGTGCAGGGTGGAATGATTTGCATCCTGGTTGGCCGGCGTCCAGTAATCCAATTGTGATGAGTGGACACGATAGTCGCCTTTTACAAATTCAGCTTCGTACGTCTGGTTATATTCAACATACTTGCCGGCGTCTCCTGCAAACATAAAGGAGAATTCGAATCCCTTATAACTGAATCCGCCTGAGAATGAATAGGTGATTGGAGGATATAGTGAACCTGCGATGGGGTATTCGTCCGTTGAGTTGATCATGCCATCGGCAGTATAATCCAGGAACTTGTAATCACCCACATTCAGCTTTTCTACAGAAATGGGGGATGGATTATTATGTATATCATTAATTGTGGTATAATAACCTGTTCCGGTCAGAAGGGCTCCGGTTAACTGAGCATCAACCGGTTTGCCGGCGTTCTTGGTATAGTCGGGAGCATAGACTGGGTCATCCTTATAGATTACCCTGTTTTCGTTGAAACCGAAGATTCCTTTGAAATGGTAGTTTAACTGAGATCTGGTTGTCTTGTTGAATTCAAGCTCGACTTCGATACCATGTTTCTTCATGCTACCAAGGTTCAGGTCCTTGAACGAGTTTCCAACCAGCATGGTGACACTTCGTGGTGTTAACAACATCTTATCACGATGTTCGTCGAACAAGTCAACACCCAAGGTAACCATATTTTTAAATACGCCAAGCTCTAAACCCAGGTCTTTTTTCCGTGCTTCTTCCCATTGTGCATTGACGTTGGCACCCAGGTCTTCACGAATGTAGCTTCCGTTAACATAATATTGACTTACATAAAGCCAGCGGTTTGCAGCGTAATCACTTCCTACCAAACCATCAGAATAACGGAATTTCAATTTGCTGATCCATGGTGCGGCACTCTTCATGAAGGGCTCTTCCGACAACACATAACCGATTGCACCTGAAGGGAAAAATCCGAACCTGTTTTTAGGTGAAAATCTTTCGGATCCGGTGTAACCAGCATTGACTTCGAATAAATATTTGCGGGCGTAATCATAGGTGACCCTGCCGACTAATGCTTCATTATAATACGGGAAATCGGTACCCTGGTCTTTTTCCTCACGTTTCATCAGGGCCATTGCGGTGAGGGAATGTTTTCCAAAGGTGTTGTTGTAATTTAAGCTTCCTTCGTATGCAATGTTCTTGTAATAATTACCCTGTAAACCCCCTACATTGATATCCAGTATCCCCTGGTTATAAACTTCATTGGCCTGTCCGTTTCTGATCCAGGGATTGACTCCGGGGACACCGATTTTTGAATAGTCCAGGGTATATTGCGGGAAACTGTAAGAAGCAGTTAAGGATTGCGTTTGATAATAGGTACTCATTGAAGCCTTGGCATTAAACGATAATCCCGGTAAAATGGCATCCAGTTTTTGATCAAAGATAAGGTCGGTAAATAGTTTTGAATCAAGGTACTGGTTAAATGAGCCACTGTTCAGCGTATTATACGGGTTGCCGGTGTATTCTCCAAACGATGCAGCCTGCCTGGTTCCGGATGCATCGGGATAATCCGGGTCGGGAACCTGTTGTAAAACCCATGCAGGGAAATAAGCCGGATAACGGGCAGGAGATGTTGAATACATATCCCTCCAGGGAGAGTTGGCTTGTTGATTCTTGACTCCAACTTCACCTCCGACATTCACTGATAACTTCGTCGTTTTGGTGAGATTGAAATCAACATTTGCACGATAATTGAACCTGTTATATTTATAACGTGTATCATCATATCCGCTGTGGTATGATTTGAAGAAGTCACCCATATAGTACCAACCGAAAGAACTGAAGTACTTCACAAAATCGGTACCACCACTGATATTAAAGTTTGCGTTTGCGGTAGGAGCAAACGGATTGGTCAGTAATTTGAACCAGTCGACGTTGGGATACTGTAACGCCATCAGGGGTGATGTGGGATTCTGGTATTGATTAAGGACGGCCTGAGAAGAGAGCTGATCAAATTGCTGACCATTCATTCTGGCCACGTTCAGCAGTGACATGGTAGTGTAAGAATCGATAAACGGCGGAATTCTGGTTGCTCTATCAAATCCGAAAGAACCCGTAAAACTCATTTGCGGTTTACCTAATTCACCACGCTTTGTGGTTACGATAATAACCCCGTTTGCACCCTTGGCACCAAATACGGCGGTGGCGGAAGCATCTTTAAGTACAGATATCGAACTGATTTCATTGGGATCCAAACTGGAATAATCACGTTCTACCCCATCCACCAATGTTAGAGGAGCCGAACCATTCCAACTGGATACCCCACGGATCAAGACTTCGGTATTATCAGCACCAGGCTCACCGGTATCCTGAATGGTTAAAACCCCGGAAAGTTTACCGGTAATTGCATTTGTGACGTTTTGCGTACCTGCTTTCAACAGCGCTGCGTTATTGACCATCGTAATGGCCCCAACGACGCTCTCTTTCTTCTGTGTTCCATAACCAACAACGACAACCTCGCCCAGGCTCTTAACATCCGGCGCAAGTTTAATGTCGATCTTGATTTGTCCGTTTACGGGAATTTGTTGCTGAACATACCCTACATAAGTTACCCTGATCTCTGAATTGGGATTGGGCAATGTTAAGGAAAACGTTCCTTTTGCGTCAGTAACAACTCCTTGTTTTGTTCCTACAACCATTACTGTAACACCAACCAAAGATTCACCTGTGGAAGCGTCAATTACAGTACCGGTAATTTTTCGCTGTTTTTGTTGAACTCCATCGGGAGCTTTAGCAACAGGGCCATTCTCATTATTTCTAAACGTGGAACCAAAAG
>JAUZOX010000383.1 GCA_030706265.1 Bacteroidota bacterium
ATGAACTCCAGCTCTTATCCGGTCCCACCACCTATAACGATCAGAAGAGTGTGGTAAAAGCTCTTCAGGGCGGACCCGTGAAATACACCGATACCTACCTGGTCATTCAACCTGAGACGGTTATTGAAAAGGAATTTTATATCGAAGCATATCCTACAAGCGGTCAGGGGACTGCTTTTCAACAGGCGGTACACTCATCGCTCAATATCTTTAAACCGTTTTATGCTGACGATATGCCTTCCTTTGACGATATGGTAAAGTCGAAATATCTTTATGCCCAATCGCGTTGGCTGGAAGGGGAGGGGTATGCCGGCTATGATATGTATCCGGACAATGTTGACCAGAAAATCGTGATGGGATGGTGCGGTCAGGCTGAGGCCCTGGGTTATGCATTGCAACGGCTGACCGATAAAATTCAGGATCCATTACTGTTAACCCGGATCCAAAAATCATTGGATCATTTGAGTACAGCTCCGGTTACTGAAAATGGATTTCCCGTCATTTACGATGTCAGGACCAGGAAATGGAGCAATCCCGATCACGTGTCACAGGGACAGGCCATGTACAATATCGCAAAAGCCATTGACGCAGCCCGGTTAAATAAGAAACTCAATACCCTCAAATGGGAAACTTTTTTAAAGAAAGCCTGTGACGTCCATGCCAACCGCATCCTGAAAAAGGAATGGGCCCCGGTTTCAACCAACGAAGCATTTTATATCGCTCCTTTGGCAATGGCTTCCAAACTTTTCAAGAACCCCCTTTATTCAAAAGCAGCATTAAGAGCTGCCGATTATTATGCTCAACGCCATCTGACGATGGAGGAACCCTATTGGGGCGGGACCCTTGATGCAACCTGTGAAGATAAAGAAGGGGCCTGGGCTGCTTTTCAGGGATTCCTGGCCGCCTATGACCTCACACTCAATAAAAAATATCTCGATGATGCCCGTCATGCATGTGACGTGGTTTTGAGTTATGTGGTCGACTGGAACATAGAAATGCCTGCCGGCCGATTGGCGGATCACAACTTTAAAACACAGGGTTGGTCTGCAGTTTCTGTCCAGAACCAGCATCTTGATGTGTACGGCGTTGTCATGGCTCCATCAATTTACAGGTTGGGCGTTTTGTTGAAAGATGAGGAGATGAAAAAGTTGGCCGTTCTGATGTTCCGCAGTTGCGGACAATTGATTGATCCTTTCGGGTCGCAGGGAGAACAGGTTCAGCAAACAAATTATACCCAGCAGGTCAATCTGACCGACCTTACCAAATTCCGTGGCGGTTATTCTGAAAACTGGAATGTATTTTGGATTACGGCCCATTTTCTGAATGCTGCTGCCCAGTTTAAAGAAATGGGCGTAACCAATTAAGCAATGTTCATTTAAAATTCGGAAAAAGACCTATTACACATTGAGCCATTACATAGCCATAACATGACATGAATGAACGTTATGGTTATTTGGCTGAAAACTAAATTTATCATGTTTAAAGCTTTGATTTTTGATATGGATGGGGTTTTAATAGATAGTGAACCCCTGCATAAACAAATAGAGCAGGAAATACTGAAAGAACTGGGGGTAAACCTCCCACTCGAAGAACATTTCAAATTTGCCAGTATGGGCAAAGAGATGTGGGACATTCTGGAAAAACGTTTCGGTTACAACCGCAAGACGACTGCCGATGAACTGCATAAAGAAAAGGCAGCAAGATACATAAAAGCGTTAACCTCCAAACCGATTCTTCCTATCAAGGGACTCAGGGAACTGGTCTGCTCTGCCAAGGAAAAAGGAATCGTTTTGGCTGTTGCATCCTCTTCGTCTGTGTATAATATCAACCTGGTGTTGAAGGCCATTGGTCTTGAACGCTTTTTCTCTTTGATAGTCAGTGGTGAACAAGTTCCACGCAATAAGCCCTATCCGGATATTTATTTACGGACAGCCGAATTATTACATCTGTCGCCCGAAGAATGTATGGTGGTCGAAGATTCTGCAAACGGGGTAAATGCGGCAAAGAATGCAGGGATGTATTGTTTTGGCTTCCACAACCCGAGCTCAGGAAATCAGGACATCAGCCCTTCCGATCGGATTGTAAACGCTTTGGATGAAATCATTGAATTTATTTAAATCATTGAATGCTTAACGGCTTTCAATTTATTTTAAATCTATTTAAGCAATAATTTTCACTTTCGTTGTTGGTTTTTTGTCGGATAAAGAGTTCAAAGTTTTAATTTTGGACATACTAATCATGTACTATATCTAAATCCTTTAAAAGTGAATCAATTATTCAGAAGAAAATCCCTGGAACAGCTTCAGCAGGAAGCGGGTAACGAAACCGGACTGCGGCGTAGTCTGACCGCCAAAAATCTAATAGCACTTGGAATAGGAGCAATCATTGGTACCGGTGTTTTTGTGATCACGGGTACTGTTGCGGCCAACAATGCTGGGCCAGCGCTAGTCCTGTCCGTTATTATTTCCGGAATTGGTTGCGTTTTTGCAGGTCTTTGCTATGCGGAATTTGCTGCCATGATCCCCATAGCCGGAAGTGCCTATACCTATTCCTATGCTTCATTGGGTGAGTTTATTGCCTGGATAATTGGTTGGGACTTGATTCTCGAATATATGTTTGCGGCCTCAACAGTGGCAGTGGGTTGGTCCGGATACGTGGTGAGCTTCTTAGCAGATTTGGGAATCGTCATTCCTGCAGATTTGTGTCATGCTCCTTGCGATTATGTCAGTGCCCACTGGGAAAGCATTAATGGCATTACAAGGCATGTTGATGGACATTGGATTGCAACCGGTGGAATATTAAACTTTCCTGCCGTTTTTGTTATCGTGTTCATAACGGCTCTCTTGGTTATTGGCATCAAGGAATCTGTTAAGTTTAACAATATTATTGTGATCACCAAGATCATGGTTTTGCTTTTGTTTATCGGTTTCGGAGCTTCCTTTATTCATCCTTCAAACTGGCATCCGTTTATTCCGGCCAATACCGGTCGATTCGAAAACTTTGGTTTAACAGGTGTACTCACGGGAGCCGGTGTGATCTTCTTTGCTTACATTGGTTTCGATGCGGTGTCAACAGCCGCACAGGAAACCATTAACCCTAAACGCAATATGCCGATTGGAATTCTGGGTTCACTCTTGATCTGTACTTTGTTGTATGTGTTGGTTTCGGTTGTCCTGACCGGTATCGTTTCTTATAAGGAACTAAATGTTCCGGCACCAATCGCATTGGCTATTAACAGTTGTGGCCAGTCATTGCGTTGGCTTCGTCCTTTGGTTAAAATAGGGGCTATTGCCGGATTAAGCTCTGTCATTCTGGTCATGTTGCTGGGCCAGCCCCGTATTTTTTATACTATGGCTGTAGATGGTTTGTTGCCCAATGTCCTGACCAAAATTCATCCCCGTTTTCATACCCCTTATATCACGACGATCATAGTTGGAGCCATTGCTTCCGTTTTTGCCGGCCTTTTGCCTCTTGATATTTTAAGTCAGCTCGTATCTATCGGCACTTTATTAGCCTTTGTCATTGTCTGTGGGAGTATCATCATTCTTCGCAAGATCCGTCCCGAAATTCCACGGGCTTTCAAAACACCCTGGGTTCCGTTTGTTCCCATTGCCGGTATCTTAGTTTGTTTTGCACAGATGTTTGCTTTGCCTAACAGTACATGGGAACGGTTATTTGTTTGGATGGCCATCGGTTTGGTGGTCTATTTCTTATATGGCCGCAAGCACAGTAAACTCAACC
>JAUZOX010000384.1 GCA_030706265.1 Bacteroidota bacterium
AAGCCATAAAATAAATAGAGCCCCATTGGCACAATAATTACACCCAACAGGAATTCGAAATACTTGAAAAATGATCCGGTAGGATAATTGAACCGGTTATCGATGTTGTATTTGATATATTGTTGAAATTCGGCAAAGGGATAACCCCACATGATCATATCCGGTGTACATTGAACCACCGTGATTGAAATAAGACAACCAAATGCCATTGCAAACATCTCTCTCCATTTCTTATCAAAAAGCACGGCTAAACCAAGTCCGCCGGTAAAAAAGATGGTTTGATAACGAATAGAAAAAGCAATTCCGAGTAATAATCCCGCCAGAAAGAACCATCTGATGGGTTTGGGTTTATCATATTGCCGAAGGACTATCCAAACACTGTACATCATGAAAGGAATGCAGACAATTTCAACTAAGTTTCGGACACTCAGCCAGGGCATCATCCAAAAAACCGCCAGCAGCAAACCGACCGTATTAGCCGACTTTTTATTACTGATTTTCTCAGTGATTTTGTACCCGTAAAAAACGGTAATCAATGAAAATGCAGCAGTGATAAACCTCAGCAAAAACATCTTTACCTGCGGATCAATAATATGCAGTTGTTTAAGGATATAAAAAAATGCAAAGTGGAATCCCGGATACAAAAGGCTGCTTCCATTGGGCTTAAAACCTCTTTCGGGACTGGGAAGCCAGTAATCAAAATTATGACCGTCTAACCACGATTGGGGTGGCTCAATAACCAAAAAATGGTCGTCATGCATTCCAAATCCTTTTGCAAAAATAACAGCAAGGAGCCGTACAAAAATGGCCAATACCATAATGACCATGAGCGGATTTTTAGTCCAGTATTTTTGAATATACTTCATCATATATTGCATGTAGAATAATCAATTTAGGTTAAAAACATAAACTATAAATGACCTATAAAAGTAATATTTATATTTATGTTGCCATTAAAAAATCAAAGAGATAAGAAAGT
Organism: Bacteroidota bacterium; assembly: GCA_030706265.1. Lineage (GTDB taxonomy): Bacteria > Bacteroidota > Bacteroidia > Bacteroidales > Cfx3-03 > Cfx3-03. The sequence continues at coordinate 980 of JAUZOX010000384.1, forward strand.
GATCCCTAAGGTGATTTTCTTATCTCTTAAAAAATAGTCCGATTAAGTTGTTAAGCGGTAAATGGGTTCTTAAACAGATCACTGTTGGTGACTAAACCATTGCTCAACGACAAAACACGGTAAATCCCTATTTTGCTTTACCCTGATTTGCAACAGCTTCCATCAAGGCTTTGATCTTTTCAGGATCCCCCAGGAAATAATCATTCTTGAGGTTCAAATCATCGTCAAACTCGAATACATATGGAATCCCGGTGGGTAGATTTAATTCCACGATATCATCGTCGCTGATATTTTTAAGATATTTTACGATACCTCTTAAACTATTTCCATGGGCGGCAACCAGAATCGTATCCATTTCTTTCAGCGCCGGCTTGATATTATTATCCCAGAAAGGGATAAGACGATCTATGGTATCTTTCAGGGCTTCGGTCAATGGCAGTTCTTTTTCGGTGAGGTCCTTGTACCTACGATCAAAACGGGGGTTGCGCGGATCATCATGGCCTAATGCAATGGGTGGAATGTCATAACTACGACGCCAAATCTTAACCTGGGCATCACCATATTTTGCAGCAGTTTCGGCTTTATTGAGCCCTTGAAGATTCCCGTAATGCTTTTCATTTAAACGCCAGCTTTTTACAACCGGGATCCAAAGCTGATCCATTTGTTCCAATGCCAAATTCATGGTTTTTATAGCCCGGGTCAACACCGAAGTAAAAGCCATATCAAAAACAAGACCGGCTTTCTTCATCTGAACACCGGCTTCTCTGCCTTCTTCAACACCTTTTTCAGATAAATCAACATCTGTCCAACCGGTAAAACGGTTTTCTTTGTTCCAAACGCTTTCTCCGTGACGAAGCAACACTAATTTTTTCATAGGTTAATGATTTTTAATAAATATGTCTTATGGAACTCGCATGCAGGATTTTCATCTTTGTTTGTGATTTTCAATCATGCTCGTCTCATACCATTACGCTTTAGTTTACAATTGTTATGGCTCGAAAAGATAGAATTTTAAAATTCATATTTTATATACTGCAAAAATAAGATTTTTTTGTGCAGTTTGAAATCATTGAAGCTCATAGAAAACAGATAAATTCAATTTTTTATCCCCGGCTTCAAAGACCCGGGACAACACATTTTTTAATAACTTTGCCCCAAGTTCTGTTGACAGAAATTCAACATTTTATATATCAATCATAACCTTGATGAATCTTTATAGAAAAATTAACAACATCACGGGATGGATACTGTTCGCAATAGCCTCTACCGTATACATAATCACCTCAGAGCCCACTGCAAGTTTTTGGGATTGTGGTGAATACATTTCGACGGCCTTTAAATTACAGGTAGGTCACCCCCCGGGAGCGCCCCTGTTCCAAATGATCGGTAGATTCTTTTCTCTCTTTGCTTTTGGAAATACGGCCTTGGTTGCCCGGATGGTAAATACCATGTCGGCCCTGGCAAGCGGATTTACCATTTTATTTCTATTTTGGTCTATTACCAGGTTGGCCAGGAAAATAATTGTAGCCAAAGGTGAAATTCAGACAGAAAAAATTTGGGTTATCATTGGAAGCGGTGTAGTAGGTGCTTTGGCCTATACTTTTTCTGATTCTTTCTGGTTTTCTGCCGTTGAGGGCGAAGTTTATGCAATGTCATCCTTCTTTACGGCGTTTGTTTTCTGGGCTATCTTAAAATGGGAAGATGTATACGATCGTCCCGAAGGTTTGAGATGGATCATCCTGATCGCTTTCATGGTCGGACTTTCAATCGGAGTCCATTTATTGAATTTGCTGGCATTGCCCTCCATAACTTTGGTCTATTACTTCAAGAAATACAGACCAACAATAAAGGGAGGCATCATCGCATTCTTCATTTCAATCATCATTCTGGCCTTGATCATGTTTGTACTGATCCCGGGGCTTGTCAGCATGGCCGGATATTTTGAGCGATTCTTTGTCAACACATTTGGATTGCCCTTTAACAGTGGCACTTTAATTTATGGCATAACCGTAACGGCCCTACTTATTTGGGGAATTCTCTATTCATATCGAAGTGGGAAGGTGATGCTAAACACTGCTTTACTCAGCATTGTATTCCTGATCATTGGGTACTCCTCATTCATGATGTTGGTTATTCGTTCAAATGCCGGTACCCCAATTAATGAAAACAATCCAACCAATGCAGTCGGTCTGCTGTCATACCTGAACCGGGAACAGTATGGGGACTGGCCTTTAATATCAGGTCCCTATTATTCTGCACCGGTAACAGGGCATTCCGATGGCACCCCTCTTTACGCCCGCGATGACAAACAGGGAAAGTATGTGGTAATTGACGATCGAAAAGGAAGAGTACCGGAATATGATTCGCGTTTTACGACCTTCTTCCCCCGTATGTGGAGCAATACGGATCCGAACCACATAAAAGAATACCAGCGATGGGCCAATATCAAAGGAACACAAATTCAGGTAACCGGACAGGATGGGAATCAGCAGTCACTGGTCAAGCCAACTTTTGGAGAAAACCTTGCCTTTTTCTGGAGGTATCAGTTCCTCCATATGTATTGGCGTTACTTTATGTGGAATTTCGCAGGAAAGCAAAATGACATACAGGGATTGGGTAACAATGTTGATGGGAACTGGATCAGCGGCATTAATTTTATCGACAGTCCACGACTTGGGCCACAGGATAAGTTACCTGAAAATAAAATCAACAAGGGAACAAATAAGTTCTATTTTCTGCCATTGATTCTTGGCCTGATC
>JAUZOX010000385.1 GCA_030706265.1 Bacteroidota bacterium
AACACCATCAAGGACATGATGGACCATCGTCTGATCCGGGAAGCCAACAAGGCCATCAAGAATGGTGAAAAGGTCTGGATTGCACACGATATCCGTAATGTGGACAGAACCATTGGAGCCATGCTTTCGGGAGAGATCTCCAAGCGATATGGTGAAAACGGGTTACCGGAAGACACCATCAATTGTACTTTCTACGGTTCAGCCGGGCAGAGTTTTGGAGCGTTCCTTGTAAAGGGTATCAGCTTCAGGCTCGAGGGCGATGCCAACGATTACATGGGTAAAGGACTATCGGGCGGTTCGATTTCTATTGTGCCTCCTGCCGGGACTTTGTATGTTCCTGAAGAAAATATCATCGTCGGAAACACCATCCTTTACGGTGCCACAAACGGAAGTGTATTTATCCGTGGCGTTGCCGGTGAACGGTTCTGCGTAAGAAATTCGGGAGCGCTGGCCGTGGTTGAAGGTGTTGGCGATCATTGCTGCGAGTACATGACAGGTGGCCGGGTGGTCGTACTGGGTAAGACCGGGCGCAACTTCGCCGCAGGGATGAGTGGCGGGATTGCATTTGTGCTCAACGTGGACGGTAACTTTGACTATTTCTGCAATAAAGGACTGGTTGAGGTGGCCCCGCTGGAAGATAAAAACGACATCCATGATCTCCAGGAGATGATCAATCAGCATCTGCTGCATACCCAGAGTCTGTTGGCTTCAAGAATATTGACCAACTGGGATGAATATCTGCCGAAATTCGTTAAGGTCATACCGTTTGAATATAAGAAGGTTCTGGAAGAGATGAAACTAAAGGAACTGGAGATGAAACTGCAGCAAACGGAAGACAATCCGGCACTGCATTATTAACATAATTTGTTTGTGTGGTCCATTTGGGGCCGCACAAACAATCAAGAGAAGAACAATGGGAAATCCGAAAGCATTTATAACTATAAAACGTAAGGATGGAGGATACCGTCCAATCAGTGAACGCATCGGCGACTTTGGTGAAGTCGAACAGACACTGGATGAACAGGATCGCCGGGAACAGGCTTCAAGATGCATGGACTGCGGGGTCCCTTTTTGCCACTGGGGTTGTCCGGTAGGCAGTAAAACCCCCGAATGGCAGGATGCCGTTTACAGGGGCAATTGGGAAGAAGCATACCGGATACTGACTTCAACCAACTTTATGCCGGAGATTACAGGACGCATTTGTCCCGCCCTATGTGAAAAATCATGCGTACTTGCCATCCATAACCAGGCTGTGACCTGCCGTGAAAACGAATGCTCGGTGGTCGAGAATGCATTCGACAGGGGCTTCGTGCGTCCGAAACCGCCAAAGAAAAGGTCGGGGAAAACCGTTGCCATCGTCGGCTCAGGTCCTTCCGGACTTTCTGCTGCCGACCTGCTGAACAAAGCCGGTCATTTGGTAACGGTGTTTGAGCAGGACGACGCAATCGGCGGTCTGCTAAGATACGGCATTCCGGACTTCAAACTGACTAAGGGAATCATCGATCGCCGTCTGGCTATCATGGAAGCCGAAGGCATCAAATTCAAGGTAAACACCAGAGTCGGGCGTGATGTCACCGAAGAAAAGCTGATTGCCGATTTTGATGCAGTACTGCTTACGGTTGGCGCTATGAAGCCAAGGGATCTGGCTGTCGAAGGCCGGAATCTTACCGGGGTTTATTTTGCATTGGAGTTTCTCAAACAGCAGAACAAGGTGATCAGAGGCGAAGAGTTCAGCGATGAAGACCGTTTGACGGCAAGAGATAAACACGTACTTGTCATCGGCGGCGGTGATACCGGATCGGATTGTGTCGGGACTTCTATACGCCAGAAAGCCGCCAGTGTGACCCAGATTGAAATATTGCCTGAACCACCTGTAGAACGTACCGTGAACAATCCTTGGCCATACTGGCCCATGGTGTTGCGGACTTCGAGCTCACACGAAGAGGGTTGTAACCGCAGATGGAGTCTGGTCACAAAGAAGCTGAACGGGAAGAATGGGAAAGTTGTCTCGGCCGAAGTGATCGGCGTGAACTGGATCAGTGAAAACGGCAAAATGAAGATGGAAGAGGTTGAAGGATCTACTGAAATCTTTAAGGCAGACCTGGTTTTACTGGCCATGGGCTTTGTTTCGCCCGAGCATGAAGGGTTATTGGATAACCTGGGTCTGGAATATGACGGCAGGGGAAATATCGCCGCATCGGGAAATAAGACATCAAACCCCAAAGTATTTACGGCGGGTGATGCAACCCGTGGCGCCAGCCTGGTAGTACATGCCATCCAAAGCGGCCGCGAAGCAGCGCTTAATATCGACGGGTTCCTAAAAGGGTAGCTGGGTGTTGGCTGTTGGCGGAAGAAGCTGTTGGCTATTGGCTATTGGCTGTTAGCTGAAGAAACTGAAGAGGCTGTTGGCAGAAGAAGCTGTTGGCTATTGGCTATTGGCTGTTTGCTCTTGGTAGCGTAAGTCGTTATCTTGTTACAAATTTCGTTATCTGCTTTTTTTAAGCTATAAACTGTAAATATTCAATGGTTAACTGAGAACAGCTATTAGCCATTAGTCTTTTTTGCTAACAGCCAAAGTTTCTTCCTCTTCTAACCAACAGCCAATAGCTAACAGCCAACAGCTTCTTCTTGCCAACAGCCAATAGCTAACAGCCAAAGTTTCTTCCTCTTCTAGCCAACAGCCAATAGCTAACAGCCAACAGCGAATAGCCTTCTTCCGCCATTCGCTTTTTTTATTGGTTTATTTCGTTTATTATTTTTACCTTTGTTTCTATTGGGTTTTATCCTGATTTAATTGATTATGAGCGAAGTGAATAACAATAATGGCGATCTGAATCAGAATTTTGTCGAGAGCGGAAGTTACACCGCAGAAAACATTCAAGTGCTTGAAGGCCTTGAAGCGGTTCGTATGCGCCCTGCCATGTACATTGGCGATATCGGGGTTAAAGGTTTACACCATTTGGCCTATGAAGTCATCGATAACTGTATCGATGAAGCAATGGGCGGCTATTGCAACAGCATCGAAGTCACGATCTATCCTGACAATTCGGTCCGCGTCGTTGATAACGGACGTGGGATCCCGACAGGGGTGATGGAAAAAGAAGGAAAGTCGGCACTTGAGGTCGTATTGACCGTATTGCATGCAGGTGGAAAGTTTGATAAAGACTCCTACAAAGTTTCGGGTGGTCTGCACGGCGTTGGGGTTTCCTGCGTGAACGGACTTTCAAAACATCTTACCGTCACCGTTTATCGTGAAGGTAAAATATTCCGCCAGGAATATGAAAAGGGGATTCCCCTCTACCCGGTTCAAATCATAGGGGACAGTGACCGCACCGGTACCGACGTTCATTTCCTGCCCGATGACAGCATCTTTTATGTCAGCACCTATGATTATTCAATTCTGACTTCCCGAATGCGCGAACTGGCCTATCTGAACAAGGGTATCAAGTTAACGATTACGGACGAAAGAGAGACGGATGAAAATGGGAATTTCTTAAGCGAAGTATTCTATTCGGAAAACGGTCTGCACGACTTTATCCTTTACCTGGATGAAAACCGTGAAAAGCTGATGCCGGAGCCGGTATGCATGTCGGGTGAGAAAAATGGCATCCCCATTGAGATTGCCATGCAATATAACACCTCTTTTGCTGAAAACATCCATTCATACGTCAACAACATCAATACCCATGAAGGTGGCACCCACCTTGCCGGTTTCAGGCGTGGTCTGACCCG
>JAUZOX010000386.1 GCA_030706265.1 Bacteroidota bacterium
AAATAGGTCGTATAGAGCTCGCATAAATGCTCGGTTCATCGTTGTTTGTGATCTTAGATCATGCTCGTTTCATACGAGGTTATTTTAATGACATTGAAAAAATCGACAGATTATTACTTTTTTGGGTTGTCAAGTTTAGGTAGTTTCTTTTTCCAGAAGACCTCTTTATTCGAAAGATACCAGGTTTTTCCATTGTCATTGTTTCCCTGGTAAAACAACCAGGTTGAACCATCTGCGGCAGTAAAAATATGAGGGTGACCTGATTCGCTTGAATTCCATTCGCCGGGTTTACCGTTGGTCAGAAAAGGCTGGTCAAAAAGGCGTGCCCAGTGTATCCCATCCGAGCTTTTGGCCACACCAATTTGTTGTGGTGCATTGTTATAGCTTCCACCATAAAACATGAATAACTCTCCGTTTTTATTGATTACTGAAGCAGCCTCTATACAATCGCGTTCCCATGGCAATACAGGTTTCAGTATTGGGGCATCTTTCGATAGGTTAGTCCAGTCTTCCCGGTTAAAGTTTGTCTTTTCGGGCGCAACAGCGACTCCCTGCATCTGGATTTTATTGTCTGGATCGCGGGTGGCATAATAAAGGTAGTATTTGCCTTTGAACGGGATGACTTCAGCGTCAATGGCGCGACCACAGTTCCACGCACCATCAGGTCTGAAGATCGGATTGGTTGTATTTCGGATAAAATTGATTCCATCGGTTGACCAGGCATGACAGATGGCGTCTTTGGTTCCATTGCCATAGGTCTGATAAAACAGGTTGACTTTTCCGTCAATAACCAAGGCACATGGAGACGCAAAACCTTTAGCTTCATAAGTTGCAGCAGGATCTTCATTGACTTCTGCTACCTTTCTCCATGTTTTCAGGTCGGTACTTTCGGCAATGCCAATGCCCCATCCATGTACCTTATTATTTGCATCGGTATAACCCGGCACTGAAAAATACATCAGATATTTATTTTTAAACCGTATCACGTAAGGATCTTTGGAAAATGGGCGACCCAACCGACTGGTATCAGCATACATCATCCTTTTACTTCTGTCAATTTGTACTGATATATTCCTATTAATACTACAGGAAAATGCAAAAAGGATCAGAAACAGATATAGAATCTTCATTTTTAAGTTTACTTTCATTTTTAAGATTTCAATTCAAACGTATTTTCATTACAGATATCCTCAAAGGTAGTTACTATAGCATTCGGAATCGAATAATTCTTCATCAGCGATTCAGCAAGCTCAAGCTTTCTCGTGATTGAGCCTGGCCTTATAGTTTCAGGACAATTTGAGATTGTTTTGAGCTATTACGACTGGTCCGATAACCAATTCTTTGAAAACAAATATGCATTTTTTCATTCCAGTGAAGTTCCTTGAAATTGAATTTTGAAACATGCTACATGCGAGAAATCCATTTTATCCGGACAAATAATTTTCAGAGAGGAATCTTCCTGGGTCCAGGTAAGTTTGGAATTACTGCCCAATAAGGTAACCTGTTGGATATTTTGATTTACCAATCCGGAATTTTTCCCCATGCTTTTTATCCGTATGGTTTCTCCGGCTTTGGGAACGGTCATGCAGAAGGCGTAAACTGATCCATCTTTCCCTTCAGTAAATCGGAAATCCTTGGTACTGAATGTAAAATCAGCGTGGATTTTATCCAGTTTGCCACCAGGCATTCCCTTTATCTTCTCACCTACGTCTTTCAACCGAACGGAAAAAATCAGGTTTTTATCTGGTGATGTTGTTGTAATTTCATTTTGCTGAGCAGAAATCTGGCCGCAAAGCTTGAAAATTAGAACTGCTATGAGCATCAGAAATCTGGTTTTTTCATGTTTATTGGTTTATTTCTTCAATCCGGTTAAATCCGACTCAACTGTGATTTTACCGTTTCCGATAACAATTTTTGCAGAAAAGTCATCATTCAGTTCAATGTTCGAAGAGGTTTTTAAAATGATTTCTTTTCCGTCCACACTGTTTTTCAACAATGTCATTTCACCTTTCTGATTGAAAACGCAATTCGAAATATTGATCTTAGTTTTCAGGTAATCACGCATGGCTTTGTTGCCGTGAAAGTTGATGCCACCGGCACGAAAGCTCGAATTTGTAATTGTTACAACATCTATTGGTGTATTTACTGAAAGAAAGTCAACGGATTTGTCATGAATTACCCGAATGTTATCGAACACCAGTTGTTCCTGCTTTGGGACGAGTGCACCAGGGTAATATGAACGGCTATATTTGTCGTTGTCGAAATGAACCGAGAATCCTATGCGTGGTTTTTCAAGGTATATATCACGGAAAGTGACATTTCGAACCCCACATGTGTAAGTAATATCACTTTGAACCACCCCCCAGTTAATACTGTCAAGCATCATACTTCCACTTGCAAATGTTGGTTTGGTCAGTGATTTGTAAATTTTGCCATCGGGTTTATTTTGAACGCGGTAAATACGACCATTAGAAACCACGGCATCTGATTGCTGAACTTCCATGCCAGGTTTCCAGTCGGTCCATGCCCCTGCTAAAATCCGACAGAAAAAGCCAGTGGTTTTCTCCGCATCCAAATCGTGGCAGTTTTGAACTACGCCATCTTCTATCCAACCCAGTTCTGGATTACCTGTTGAATAATCGTGTGCATTAAGTGCAATGGCATCATCAAAGGTTTCAAAAATTCCATTGCTGATGGTAAACCGTTTGCCCCTTCCCAGATGTATTCCATCTTTCATGCCCTTTATGATCACATCGTTAATCAGTATATCCTCGAACGTACAGATATGAATCCCATATTGCATTTTACCAAGGTCCAGACAACGAAACCGGTCTATTTTTAAGTCTTTGACATAGAAAAATGCCAACTGTCCATGCAAACCATAAGCTTCTTTAAATTTGCGTACATCCATGCCATTGACAATGATGTTTAATCCCTCAATGACAATATGTTCGTCATAAGTTCTGGTTGCAGCCCCCTTGTTAACAATCACGTGTGAAAACTCGCCCTGTTCATTCACTTTTTTTAGAAAAACTCCGTTTCCAAAAATCAAGGAGGTATTGCTTCCAATATAAACTGTGCCTGCAATATTGTATGTGCCTGGTTGACTAATCACAATAGTACCGGTTTTGTCGACCGCCTTCTGCAAGGCATTCGTGTTTTCGATGCCTGTGGCATCAGGTGAAAAACCAAAATCAACGGCATTGATGAAGCCTGACGCTGCATGATTTAATCCGTCAGGCAGCTTATTTTGGGCTTGAATCAGATTTACTGATGAGGCTACAATTAGGCCTATAAATAATATTATTCTCTTCATTATTTTTTCAATTTTACTTATCAAGGTTGTCAGTTATCTGTTCGGAAAGGGGTAAGAGGTAATCCGTAGTTATTAAAAATATTCCCAATCTGCCCGTTACGGAAACAATATCGCACAGCAATTGGATTTTCAACTTTTAGCGAACTTAATTCAATAAGCTTGGCTTTAAAAGATACTTCGGCAGGATAGAATTGGCGATCCTTTCCGGCAAGTTCAAAACCTGTTGCCGAACTTTCAGAACAATGCAGTCCCAAATCGGCCTCATTAAATTCGAGTTGAACCTTGTTTTCAGCTATGCTCATCGTTTTGAAACTTGGGCTCCGGTATTGAATTTTAAAACCATACGTCTGAGCAAGCGCCCAATAAGCCAGACGTTCCCCTACAATTTTTTTCTTCGGTGGATGCACAGTCTTCTC
>JAUZOX010000387.1 GCA_030706265.1 Bacteroidota bacterium
ACGTTTGCGGATTTAAGTGTAATATTTACCCTCTATTTAATTCAGGAACTCAACTTAAAAAATCAAAAACCGGGATGATATGTTAAAAAATTTGATGCTGCTAATAGCCTTTATGATCTGCTGCGGATCCTATGCACAGAATATCACCCCAAAATCTGCATATCTTTTTTGCTATTTCAAAAACAACGGTGAAAATGGCTTACACCTGGCATACAGCCATGACGGATTGAGCTGGACGCCTTTACATGGGGACAGTTCCTATCTTACACCCGAGGTCGGCAATGATAAACTGATGCGCGATCCTTGTATCATCAGAGGCGGGGATGGCCTGTTTCACATGGTTTGGACCGTTAGCTGGAAAGAAAAAGGCATAGGACTTGCAACCTCAAAAGACCTGATTCATTGGTCAAAGCAAGAATATATCCCGGTCATGGAACATGAAGCTACGGCACAAAACTGCTGGGCTCCCGAAATCTTCTATGACAAGCCGACGAAAGAATATATGATTTACTGGGCAACCACCATCCCCGGAAGATTTCCCAAAACAGACTCGCTGGGCGATTACAACCATCGGATCTATTATGTGACGACCAAAGATTTTAAAAGTTTCAGCAAGACAAAGCTGCTCTATGATCAGGGATTCAACGTAATTGATGCTACGATTCAAAAGCAGGGCAAACAATATGTGATGTTTTTGAAAGATGAGACCAAAAAACCGGTCCAGAAGAACCTGAGAGTGGCATTCAGCAACACTCTTACCGAAGGCTATGGAAAGCCATCGGCTCCCATCACCGGGAATTATTGGGCCGAAGGGCCAACTGCCATTCAAATCAATCATGAATGGATTGTTTATTTTGATAAATACACCCAACATAAATATGGTGCGGTCAGTTCTGCTGATCTGGAACATTGGACCGACATATCAGATAAAGTCCATTTCCCTGCCGGGACCCGGCATGGGACTGTGCTGGCAATCACGAACGAAGAATTGGCTAAATTGTTATCACCTTATAAATATTAACTATGAAAAAGAAGATGCCAACTTCATCAAAACAGCTTTTATTTGTCTTTTTGGTATTATGTGTTTCATTGTCCTCATTTGGGCAAACGATTTCACTACCTGCCTGGGCCAGTAAAACGGGTGCTACCCCTATTTCTAATCTAAAATCGATCTTTAAGGTTAACAGCTATGGTGCCGTCAGTGACGGACAAACTCTTTGCACGAAAGCGATTCAAAAAGCGATTGATGCATGTGCCCAAAAGGGTGGTGGAATTGTAACATTCGAGCCCGGAACGTATGTTACCGGTTCTATATTTTTAAAATCAAATGTGCAATTACGCATCGATAAAGGAGTCCTGATCCTGGGCAGTCAGAATTTTGACGATTATCCTGAAATAGATACCCGGATTGCCGGTATTGAAATGAAATGGCCTGCAGCACTGATCAACGTTATCAATCAAAAAAATGCTGCTGTCACCGGCGAAGGCATCGTGAATGCAAGAGGGAAATTCTGCTGGGACAAATACGCCAGAATGCGCAATGAGTATAATCCTAAAGGACTGCGCTGGATAGTAGATTATGACGCAAAACGGGTGAGAACAATATTGGTTCAGTCATCGTCAAACATCAATATTAAAGGATTAACCCTGAAGAATGCTGGCTTCTGGACCGTTCAATTGTTGTATTCAAAGAATATTACGGTTGACGGCCTCACGATACGCAATAATGAAGATGGTCATGGTCCAAGTACGGATGGAATCGATATTGATTCTTCGTCGTGGATACTGGTACAAAACTGCGACATCGACTGCAACGATGATGACTTTTGTCTGAAGGCAGGTCGTGACTGGGATGGATTGAGGGTCAACCGTCCGACCGAATATGTGCTGATCCGTAAATGCATTGCCCGCAAAGGCGGCGGAATGCTGACCATGGGCAGTGAAACCTCAGGTTGCATCCGCCACGTGGTTGGAACAGATCTTATAGGCAAAGGGACCGGCAACGGCCTGAATATCAAGTCCGCATTCACTCGCGGAGGTACCGTTGAAGATATTCATTTCCAAAACATTCAGATGGATAGTGTAGGCTATGCCGTTAAAATTTCGATGAACTGGAATCCATCTTACAGCTATTCCACTCTCCCCAAAGGATATAACCCCGATTCCATTCCAGCTCACTGGAAGACCATGTTACACAAAGTGGAACCCGCATCGGCCGGTACGCCCCATTTCAAGGATGTATACGTGAGCAATGTAAAGGCAACTTATGCAAGGGTTGCTATCGATGCGGAAGGCATGGCTGAATCGTTATTACAAAATTTCAACTTCAACGATGTTACCATCAATGCCGGTAAAGCCGGTACGGCAAGATTTGCGGAATCCTGGAAATTCAATAAGTTTAAGGTGAATGCCCAAGACGGCAGTACCTTTACAATCGTACCGGTTAGCAAATAGTTGTTCCCTGTTTTCAAAAGAAATATCATGAAACGAGCATGTTTGAAAACACAAGCACCATTGAACATCATCCATGCGAGTTACATGCGACCTTTTTAATACAAATTATTATATACGCATGAAAAAGAATAAGAAAAACCGTTCACTCATTTTAGTTGCTATTTTTTTCATCCTCACTTCATTTACATTGATAAAACTGCAGGAACATAAACCAACATTATTTATCATTGGTGACTCTACCGTCAGAAACGGAACCACGCAAATCGGCAACCCGTTGCAAGGTTGGGGAAGCTTCATCGGTGAATCTTTTGATACTACAAGAATAGCAGTTCGCAACAATGCTTTGGGCGGCACAAGCAGTCGTACTTTTATTTCGATGGGCCTTTGGAATAAGGTAATAGCAAAGTTACAACCCGGCGACTTTGTCATCATGCAGTTTGGACACAATGACAGTTCTCCGCTGAATGACAATTCAAGAGCCCGTGGAACCATCAAAGGAACCGGTGATGAAACACAGGTTATCGATAACCTCCTGACAAAGAAAAAAGATACGGTTTATTCATATGGCTGGTATTTACGCAAGTATGTAACCGATGCACAATCAAAAGGGGCTACCGCGATTATCTGTTCACCTGTGCCCAGAAACAACTGGGCCAACGGGAAAGTAATCCGTAACGACAACGATTACGGCAAATGGGCTAAAGAGACCGCTGAAAAAATGAAAATCGGTTTTGTCGATCTGAACAACCTGATCGCCGATAGATATGATAAACTTGGTGCAGATTCAGTTAAGCACTTATTTCCCAGCGACAATACCCATACCGGACCAACCGGTGCCATCATCAATGCACAATGTGTTGTGGAAGGATTAAAAGCCATTAAAGGTTGCCAACTTGTTAAATTCCTAAAAAAATAAGGTCTATTTATAATGCATACTGCTGAAATTCCTTTTTTAAAAATACTGTTAACACTTACGCTGCTATGGGGCATTAAGGTCCAATTCGGCAATGCGCAGCAATTGCCTGATAGCAAAACAATTTACTGGCACAATCAGGAACGGGTGATGAGATACAAACCGGATGGTGGTGATTTTGTAATTGTGAACGGGACCCGAAGATTTAACCGTGCGCTTTATGGGACCAACACTGCATTTCGTGTTGAAGCCGGAGACCTCCCCGAGTTTGCATTGTATATGCCGGGCATGGGGGGAAATCTTAAGTTTGGACTGGTCGGTCCCAATGCGGATAAATGGCTCATCAAAGCCAGTAAAATAACGG
>JAUZOX010000388.1 GCA_030706265.1 Bacteroidota bacterium
AGTATTCAATTCTTTACCGATATACTTTTTTTTGTTAACAATAAAATTGTGTTGAACATATCCTAACGTATCGCTTTGAAACTGTTTAAATTTCAAATAACGATTGCGCTGATCTGTCGAGGCGATGGACCCTCCTTTCCTTAGCCCGCTGCAGGCTGATAGCAGGATTAATAAGATGATTAAGCATTTCTTCATTTTAATTTAATTATCGCAGAATGAATATGGAAATGTATTACCTACTGAATTGTAAATGACTGAAATAGCCTTGAATTTATTATCTGACGAATCCCTTTGATATAAAATTAATCCAACATTATGATCACCAGGTCACTGTGGAAAGTGATCAGCATTTCCTTGATGACACAGTTTAGATATCGGTTGCCTGTTCGCTGAATTATTGTGCTAATATAATGGATTTCAGGTGTATAATTAATAATGATTTTTTAAAATGTTTTAAAAAAAAGGCTGCCTATGTAGACAACCTCCTTTTATGAAAATGACTTCCGGTTTATTCTGAAAATGGATGCTATTTTTTATTCAGCGCCTTGTCGATCCTGTCAGCCAGGTCGGCCCAATGCGCCTTTGTGATGGGGTCAATGGTGGTCGCTGACGCAACTTTGAGTTCGCCCATCAACGTCTTAAGATGGCTTTTGACGATGGAGTATATGTCGCTGTTTGTTGCTATCGAAAAGCTTCCGCCTCTTGGGGCTTGCGAAGAAGCGGAACCGGATTGGGGTGCGGATTCGATCATGGTCAGGAGTTTGTCGACATAGACCTTCTGAAGATTGCGACGGCAAAAGTCGACCGCTTTCCTGGACGGCAGCTCAGACCAAATGCCGTTCTTTAAGTCTTGCAGTAGCTCGCTGACAGAATAGTTCTGCGGGTTGGCACCATAATTGGTTGCAAGCATGTACAACCTGGGTGTTGCCAAAACATTATTGAGTGCACTTTACTGGATAGGAGTGATGACTTCTAATCCACCGGTGTGTGAAATGCGGCTCATGATGTCTTTATCCAGCAACCATGCCGGCGTTGTGAACACGTTTTTGGTCAGGAAGGTAACCGCCTCTTTCTGAGTGGCACGGGGAACAACTTCGAACTGGCCTCCCGGCATGTCATAGGTCTTGGAAGTCTCGTAAACTCCACCGACGTTTTTGGCTGCATGTCCCATATATCTTGAGAATTGAGCTGTCAGCTCCCCATACATGGTTGCAAGATCGGTATAGTCTTCTCCATCTTCCTTGGTCCACTCTATGAGGTGGGGAAGGATGAGTTTCAGGTTTTTGATGCCATACTCTCCGGCTTTCATGGCATTATCACCCAGGTCCTCACTTTGGAAACGCGGATCATAAGGACTGGATTCAGTTCCAAACAAATACATTTTATCCGACTCGTGTGAACGAACCCATTTGTTGAGTTCCAGCTTTTCGGCCTTGTCGTCTTTTGCATCCAAAATGGGTTTATACCCCCATTCGATTGCCCATTTATCATAGACCGAGATTCGCGGAATGAGTTGCGTTATCCCATCCCCGGGCTGTGCTACATAATTGAAACGTGAATAGTCCATAATGGAAGCCGACTGACCATATTTGCTGATGAATTCCTTGTCTCTCAGCTTCTCAACAGGCATTGCCGCACTGGCTGCGAAATTATGGCGCAAACCAAGGGTATGGCCTACTTCGTGACAAACAACATAGCGCATCAGTTGACCCATTAACTCATCGTCGTACTCTTTATTGTGGGCACGCGGATCAATCGTGGCTGTTTGAATCAGGTACCATTTATAGAGCCGTTTTATGACATCGTTGTACCAGCCGATATGGCTTTCTATGATTTCACCGCTGCGGGGGTCGTGAACATTGGGGCCGTAAGCATTTTCGATATCCGCTGCAAAGTAGCGTACCACGGAATAGCGTGCATCTTCAAGGCTCATCGTAGAGTCTTTTTCAGGCCACTCATAAGCTCTGACCGCGTTTTTAAATCCGGCCTGTTCAAATGCCACATTCCAATCTTCGATTCCCTGGATGAGGTATTTTCTCCATTTCTTGGGCGTTGCAGGATCAATATAATATACAATCGGCTTTTTAGGTTCAACCAGTTCTCCGCGTTTCATTTTTTCGACATCTTGCGGTTTGGGCTCAAGTCTCCATCTTACGGCAAAGGTTTCTTTTTTCGAACCCTGTTTGTTTTCGTCGAAAGAGGTATAGCTATCTGCAAAATAACCTACCCTGGCATCGAATGCTCTGCGATGCATGGGCGTCTTTGGAAGCAATAACATTGAGATGTTGAATTCAAAGGTTGCAACACCGGCTTCGGTTGCAGGAAGAGGCCTTTCAGCACCCACCCTCGTTGTTGACGATCCGGAAGGGGCGGTATTGATGCTGAAGGTTTTGGATACCTTAACTTCGGTGTTGATCGGATAACTGCGAATGCTTTCAATAAAGACGCGATCACTTTGTGGGCTTCCCAGTTTGTATTGTGTCTTGGCATCGTTTGACATGGTGATGACCGCATTTTCACTCTTAAAGAAGTCGGTCACGTCGATGACAACACTTGTTGAGTCTTTTCCCAGGGCTTTGATATCGAAGGCTGCCACGATAGGATCCAGGTTTGAATTCTCGACAGCCTGGGCCAAAGGCTGGGTTGGGTCTGCCGCCATGTTCACGACCAATGAAGTCCGGAGCAATATCTTGTTTTCAGGGCCTTTCTCGAAATAAAGAACGGCCTGGTTGACGATTTCTCCTCCAAAACCTGCGCCTGTTGAAGTTTTGGCATAACGGGTGATTGCAATAAACTCCCTTTTCATGATGGAATCGGCTAATTCAAAATAAAATTTGTCTTCGACCTTATGAACGGTGAAGAGACCTTTGGTGGTTTTAGCCTTGTCGGTAATAACCTCTTTATAGGGCTTGGGCCCTTTTTGAGCAGCAGCTGTTTGGGATTGAGGGGATGCAGGGGTTCCGGTGGCTTGCGCCTGCGGGGAAGGGTTCCCTGATCTTTTCTGCTGTGCTGACGCATCCATGGCGGTGATGCTCATTGCCAGAAAGAGCAATAATGTGATACTGAGCTGTGTAAAGGTTCTCATGCGGTTTGGTGTTGGTTTGCAAAATGATTAAGATGTAAATATAGACTATATGGTGATATTAATGTAAATATTAATCGTGATATAACGCCTCGTGTCAAAGAAAATCGAGGATGATTTGAAGCTAAAGACTAATATCCGTATTTGTTTTTCCACAGGCTCTTCAATCTGGACCTGAGTTCATTCTCACGTGGATTATTTTGCGGGTCATACAGTTTGTGTCCGGAGACTTTTTGTGGCATAAATTCCTGTTCTGCAAAGTTGCCCGGGAAGTCGTGCGCATATTTATAGTTTTGTCCGTATCCAATTTCCTTCATTAACGTCGTAGGGGCGTTGCGGATATGCAAAGGAACCGGAAGGTCGCCGGTTTGTCTGACCAGCTCCTGTGCATTGCCGATCGCTAAATAGGATGCGTTGCTCTTGGCACAGGAAGCCAGGTAAGTCACAGTCTGTGACAAGATGATCCTGCATTCCGGGTATCCGATTTTATTTACGGCATCAAAACAGGCATTGGCCAGGAGCAGCGCATTGGGATTGGCATTTCCGATATCTTCCGAAGCAAGGATCAACATCCGCCTGGCAATAAACAAGGGGTCTTCTCCACCCTCAATCATCCTGGCCAGCCAATATACTGCGGCATTGGGATCA
>JAUZOX010000389.1 GCA_030706265.1 Bacteroidota bacterium
AATACCGCGGTCAGTCTTACCGCTATTAATGACCTTTCCCTTGACTGTTTGGGATAACCACGTTGTGGTATAACGCTTTGCGAGTAACATGAATTGGGTTTTATACAAAAACAGGCCGGCGAATGCAGGCCTGTTTTGTTATGCTTCGTTTGAAACCGAATTTTCTTCTGAAGGCTTGAGTGGATTTAAATGGAGCTCGTCATAAAGGAGCCTGTTGTTATAAATATCAATTGCAAGATATAGCGCTTCGCGGAACGAATCGATCGAGGCATTGTCTTTTCCGGCAATTTCATATGCTGTGCCATGTGCAGGTGAGGTGCGGACAACGGGTAACCCGGCAGTGAAATTGACTCCGGTATCAAACGCCAGCGCCTTGAAAGGAATCATGCCCTGGTCGTGGTACATGGCCAATATTGCATCAAAATGTTTATAATTCATCGATGCAAAGAATCCGTCGGCAGCATAAGGACCGAAAACCATCATCCCCTGTTCATTGGCTTGTGCAATGGCGGGTATGATGACTTTTTCTTCCTCATCACCAAGTAAGCCATTATCGCTGGCGTGAGGGTTGAGGGAGAGAATGGCGATTTTGGGTTTATTAATGCCAAAGTCACGCAGCAATGAAGCATGAAGTGTTTTGATTTTTCGGGTTATCAATTCTACGGTCAATGTCTTGGAAACGTCTTTCAAGGGCATATGACCGGTGATCATTCCAACCCGCAACTGGTTCCGTACCATCAACATCAAAACATCCTGGCATCCAAAACGGGAGGCAAGATATTCGGTGTGTCCTGGGAAATGGAAATCGGTTGATTGGATGTTCTTTTTATTGATAGGAGCCGTAACCATAACATCGATTGCTCCATTCTTGATATCGTTAATTGCAGTCTCAAGCGCCATTAAGGCCAGTTCTCCTGCAACCTCAGTCGATTTACCAAGGTCGATTTTAACCTCTTTTTCGATCAAGTTTACCAGGTTCGGCTTATTTTCCTGAGCCTGTTCGGCATTCTTGACAACATTAAAACTAAAATCGGGGACATTTAATGTCTTGCGGTGATATGACGCCACTTTTGAAGAACCATACACAATAGGGGTGAATAATTCATAAAGGCGCTGGTCTATAAGCGTTTTGATGATCAATTCATAACCAACTCCGTTTAAGTCGCCATGTGTAATGCCTATACGCAATTTCCCGTTTTTATCCTTTGCCATAATCGTTTTTAATTATGATACAAAAATAGGTGATTTTTATTTGAGTTGGGTGTGAAAGCCTTGTTATTTTGGATATGTTGTGTGTAATCGGCTTTTATAAAACAATTTATAAAGATGAATTGACTAAAAGGCTTTATAATCGATCTGTTATCTGTTTGGCTTAACGTTCAGGTTCGTCAATACTCAAAACTTCTTTCCCTTTTCGATGTTGTATAATTTGTGTGAAATATTAAGAATAGTGTTAAATTTTTGAAAGTAGAATAAAAATATCGTCGTTGTCTATCGATCCTATCGAAATTATTTCAATCTTTGCACACTGAAAGTAGAGCATTGGAATTTCTGGTGCAGTTAACTTTCAAAATTTAAAAAAGCGGATTCATTTATTTGATGACAAAGCACAATTTAAATATTACCCTCTCCCGTTTATCTGTTGGCCGTTTTTGGTTTGCAGTTAGTTTCTTTTTCTTTTACTTCTTTTATTTTTATGCCACGGGCCCGGGACTTATATTGTAATGTTTTAAACTAAAAATATTCTTAAAGGTCCCGGGATTACCCGGGACCTTTTTTTTATTCCAAAATTGAACAATAATGAAAAATGCAGAAAGCAAATCAATCAAACGGGTAGCCATTCAGGGTGGTTATGGATCATTTCATGAGACAGCAGCGTTGTCATATTACAAGGATGAAGCCGAAGTGATTCCGTGCGTCACGTTTGAGGATGTTTTTTATGCCGTAAGCAGTAATCAGGCGGATTGTGGATTGATAGCTATCGAAAATACTGTCGCGGGCAGCCTTTTGCATAACTATACGTTGCTGCGCGATTCAAAGCTCAGGGTGACGGGTGAAATTCTCTTGCGTGTACGACAAAACCTGATGGCACTTCCGGGACAAAGTATCGAAGAACTCACCGAAGTGCATTCACATCCTATCGCTATCGCTCAAACCCGTGAGTTTTTTAACCAGTATCCGCACATCAAACTTATCGAGACGGATGACACCGCCTTGAGTGCAAAGATGATTGTGGATGAGAACAGGGTAGGGATAGGAGCAATTGCCAGCCAACGTGCTGCCGAACTGTTCGAACTGGAAATTCTGGCAACCGGAATCGAAACCAATAAACGTAACTTTACGCGCTTTCTGGTCATTGAGCCCGATGACTATATGCTTAGCCCGAATGACCGAAACACACATAACAAGGCTTCACTTTGTTTCAGCCTGCCTCATGAAACAGGGAGTCTGGCAAAGGTGTTGAGTGTACTTGCATTTTATGATGTCAACCTCTCTAAAATTCAATCATTGCCTATTCTGGGAAAGGAATGGCAATACTTTTTCTATGTGGACGTCACGTTTGATGATCTGTTGCGCTATACTCAGTCATTGGATGCAATCCGTCCTTTAACCATCAATCTTGAGATTCTTGGCGAGTATGAATCCGCTCAAACTATCGTTCATTCGACTATTCAATCCCAGAGTCTGTCACAAGTTAAAAAATAAGGTCATGAATATTCAACCGGCTAATCGTGTTAATTCAGTTGAAGAGTATTACTTTTCACGTAAATTAGAACAAATCAGAGAAATGAATGAGGAGGGAGTTCCGGTCATCAACCTTGGAATTGGTAATCCTGATCTTCCGCCTTCCGTGTCAACCATCGAAAAACTGATCGAAAGTTCACAGAAAGATAATAGCCACGGATATCAGAGCTATATCGGGATTCCTGCATTGCGGAAGGCATATTCAAATTGGTATTCCAAGCATTTCAAGGTCAAACTCAATCCGGCCGATGAAATTCTTCCGTTGATGGGGTCGAAGGAAGGTGTGATGCATATATCGATGGCGTTTTTAAATCCCGGTGATGCTGTCCTGATTCCTAATCCCGGTTATCCTGCCTATTCTTCTGCAACGAAGATTGCAGGTGGTGAAGTAGTTTATTATGACTTGCTCGAGAAAAACAACTGGCAACCTGATTTTGAAAAGCTTGAGCAAATGGATTTGAGCCGCATTAAACTGATGTGGGTCAACTATCCCAACATGCCGACGGGTGCCAGGGCAACCATGGACTTGTTTAGACGGTTGGTTGAATTTGGAAAGAAACACGGAATCCTGATCTGTAATGACAATCCTTACAGCTTCATTCAAAACGATGAACAGTTGAGTTTGCTGGCTGTTGATGGAGCAAAAGAGGTGGCAATTGAGTTGAATTCGATGAGCAAATCACATAACATGGCTGGGTGGCGAATGGGAATGGTTGCTGCTAAACACGACTTCATTCAATATATTTTGCGGATCAAGAGCAATATGGATTCGGGAATGTTTCTGCCTTTGCAGGAAGCGGCAGCCGTAGCATTGGACTCTCCCGAGGAATGGTATGCTGAGATAAACAAGCATTATACCAAACGACGTGAGATTGCCTGCAAGATTTTTGAGCATCTGGGTTGTACGTATGATCATAACCAGGTAGGCATGTTTCTTTGGGGTGCAGTTCCCGATAAGACGGGAAGTGCCGAACATTTGACGGA